>NZ_JAEKFM010000003.1:3027500-3087957 GCF_016650565.1 Bacillus sp. TH50
TATCGTGAAGGCTGAGCTGTGATGGGGAAGCTCCTTATGGAGCGAAGTCTTTGATTCCCCGCTGCCAAGAAAAGCTTCTAGCGAGATAAAAGGTGCCTGTACCGCAAACCGACACAGGTAGGCGAGGAGAGAATCCTAAGGTGTGCGAGAGAACTCTGGTTAAGGAACTCGGCAAAATGACCCCGTAACTTCGGGAGAAGGGGTGCTTTCTTAACGGAAAGCCGCAGTGAATAGGCCCAAGCGACTGTTTAGCAAAAACACAGGTCTCTGCGAAGCCGTAAGGCGAAGTATAGGGGCTGACACCTGCCCGGTGCTGGAAGGTTAAGGAGAGGGGTTAGCGTAAGCGAAGCTCTGAACTGAAGCCCCAGTAAACGGCGGCCGTAACTATAACGGTCCTAAGGTAGCGAAATTCCTTGTCGGGTAAGTTCCGACCCGCACGAAAGGTGTAACGATTTGGGCACTGTCTCAACCAGAGACTCGGTGAAATTATAGTACCTGTGAAGATGCAGGTTACCCGCGACAGGACGGAAAGACCCCGTGGAGCTTTACTGTAGCCTGATATTGAATTTTGGTACAGTTTGTACAGGATAGGCGGGAGCCATTGAAACCGGAGCGCTAGCTTCGGTGGAGGCGCTGGTGGGATACCGCCCTGACTGTATTGAAATTCTAACCTACGGGTCTTATCGACCCGGGAGACAGTGTCAGGTGGGCAGTTTGACTGGGGCGGTCGCCTCCTAAAGTGTAACGGAGGCGCCCAAAGGTTCCCTCAGAATGGTTGGAAATCATTCGTAGAGTGCAAAGGCATAAGGGAGCTTGACTGCGAGACCTACAAGTCGAGCAGGGACGAAAGTCGGGCTTAGTGATCCGGTGGTTCCGCATGGAAGGGCCATCGCTCAACGGA
Source organism: Bacillus sp. TH50 (assembly GCF_016650565.1). Classification (NCBI taxonomy): domain Bacteria; kingdom Bacillati; phylum Bacillota; class Bacilli; order Caryophanales; family Bacillaceae; genus Bacillus; species Bacillus sp. TH50. The sequence goes on from NZ_JAEKFM010000003.1 coordinate 3,028,402, forward strand.
TAAAAGCTACCCCGGGGATAACAGGCTTATCTCCCCCAAGAGTCCACATCGACGGGGAGGTTTGGCACCTCGATGTCGGCTCATCGCATCCTGGGGCTGTAGTCGGTCCCAAGGGTTGGGCTGTTCGCCCATTAAAGCGGTACGCGAGCTGGGTTCAGAACGTCGTGAGACAGTTCGGTCCCTATCCGTCGTGGGCGCAGGAAATTTGAGAGGAGCTGTCCTTAGTACGAGAGGACCGGGATGGACGCACCGCTGGTGTACCAGTTGTTCTGCCAAGGGCATAGCTGGGTAGCTATGTGCGGAAGGGATAAGTGCTGAAAGCATCTAAGCATGAAGCCCCCCTCAAGATGAGATTTCCCATAGCGTAAGCTAGTAAGATCCCTGAAAGATGATCAGGTTGATAGGTTCGAGGTGGAAGCATGGTGACATGTGGAGCTGACGAATACTAATAGATCGAGGACTTAACCATATAATATGAAGCGAATGTTATCTAGTTTTGAAGGAATATACCTTCATAGTTTGGTGATGATGGCAGAGAGGTCACACCCGTTCCCATACCGAACACGGAAGTTAAGCTCTCTAGCGCCGATGGTAGTTGGGACCTTGTCCCTGTGAGAGTAGGACGTCGCCAAGCAAGATAAAAACACAAGTCTTTTGACTTGTGTTTTTTTGTTTTTAAACAGTACATGAAAGAAGTAAAGGGAATACATAAGTAATACAAACACGTTGCCCAAGAATAAATCATATTATATAAGAAGTTGATGTATATTTTTCAGAAATTTGTTAAGGAATAGAGGTATATAATATGTTTATTTAAAAAGGGAGGAAAGATTATGAAATTACCAAGTGAAATTTGCATCGTTTGTGAGACAAAAAGAGGGGAAGGAATATATGTATATAATAATTTAATATGTTACGAGTGCGAAAGAAATCTGGTGAATACTGAGACAAATGACCCGAAGTATATACATTATTTAAAACAACTGCGAAAATTGGAAGTATCATATTTTTAAATAGGCATTATGCCTATTATTTTTTTTGCCCTAATATCTGTATAATAGATACAGAATGAATAATAAGGAAGAGATATATATGAATCAAAATCGTATGCCTTTATATGAGGCGCTAATGGAATTTAAAGAAAGGCGACTACTATCTTTTCATGTTCCGGGTCATAAGAATGGTTTAAACTTCCCTCAGAAAGCTTCAGGGGGGTTTAAGGACATATTATCAATTGATGTAACAGAGTTAACAGGATTAGATGATTTACATAGCCCGTTTCAATGTATAGATGAAGCACAGCAATTATTAGCTGAAGTATATGGCGTGCACAAAAGTTATTTTTTAATTAATGGTTCAACAGTTGGAAATTTAGCAATGATTTTGTCTTGCTGCGGCGAACATGATATTGTCCTCGTACAAAGAAATTGTCATAAATCGATCATTAATGGTTTGAAATTAGCAGGGGCTAATCCGGTCTTTTTAAATCCATGGATTGATGAAGTACATAACGTACCAGTAGGTGTTCATGATGAAATTATTAAGGAGGCAATTACAAAGTATCCAAATGCAAAAGCACTTATTTTAACACATCCTAATTACTATGGTATGGGAATTGATTTAGAGGCAAGTATCGCTTACGCACATGCACATAAAATTCCTGTTCTAGTAGATGAAGCCCATGGGGCACATTTTTGTATAGGGGACCCCTTCCCGAAGTCAGCATTAGTTTATGGTGCGGATATTGTGGTTCATTCCGCACATAAAACATTACCTGCGATGACAATGGGATCTTATTTACATATAAATAGCCGTTTGGTGAGCGAAGAAAAAGTTTCCTCCTATTTAAGTATGCTACAATCTAGTAGCCCATCGTATCCAATTATGGCTTCTCTTGATATAGCACGTTTTGCAATAGCAGTTATAAAGGAAGAGGGTCATGATGAAATCGTTGAGTTTTTACGCCGATTTAAAGAAGGATTGCGATCTATCCCACAAATAGCCATTTTGCAATATCCATCGCAAGATGAATTAAAAGTTACGGTGGAAACTCGCTGTCAGTTATCGGGGTATGAATTACAGTCTGTATTTGAAAAAGTCGGTATATATACGGAAATGGCAGATCCATATAACGTCCTATTTATATTACCGTTACAAGTAAATGAGGGGTATATGAAAGCTATAGAGATCATTCGATTAGCTATGCAGCAATATAAGGTAAAAGACAAGCCAGCATCAATTCGTTATACTTATAAAGGGGAGATTTCCCCTTTACCGTATACGTATAAACAATTAGAGAGATACGAAACGAAGTTAGTGTCTATAGAAGAAGCCGTTGGTATGATAGCTGCAGAAATGGTGATTCCGTATCCACCTGGAATTCCATTGATCATGTATGGAGAGAGAATTACTCAAGAACATACAAAGCAAATTACTCATTTAGAGAAAACAGGGGCTCGTTTTCAAGGTAGTACGAAATATATGAACGTGTATGATATAGAAAGTAGGTTTTAGGATGAAGGGATTATTTGTAACAATTGAAGGGCCAGAAGGTTCGGGTAAAACAACATTAATTAAAAGTTTATTACCATATTTTGAGCAAAAGGAACAAAAGGTAATGGCGACCAGAGAACCGGGTGGTATTGCAATTTCTGAAGATATTAGAACAATTTTACATAAACAAGAGTATACGATGATGGAAGCACGTACAGAGGCGCTCTTATATGCTGCTGCACGTAGACAACATTTAGTGGAAAAAGTTATGCCAGCACTTGAGGAAAACTATCTTGTACTATGTGATCGTTTTATAGATAGCTCTTTAGCATATCAAGGATATGCAAGAGGCTTAGGTATGGATAAAGTATTTGAAATTAATCGTTTCGCAACGGAAGATTGTATGCCTAGTTTAACAATCTATTTAGATATTGAGCCAGAGGTAGGTTTAGCACGAATTGGAAAAGATGCAGGACGTGAAGTAAATCGACTAGATATGGAAGATATCTCTTTCCATAAACGTGTGCGTGAAGGGTATTTACAAGTTGTAGAGCGTTTCTCTAATCGCATTGTATTAGTAAATGCTGATCAACCAATGAAAAAACTTATAGAAGAAGTTGTTCAGATTATAGAAGATAAATTGTTATAATAGAAGGAAAGAATGAAATAAGTGAGGTATGCAGTATGATAAATACGTGGGAGCAGCTTTCTGCTATACAGCCCATCGGTGTCAAAATGTTGATGAATAGCATTGCAAAAGAGCGTATATCCCACGCTTACTTGTTAGAGGGAGGGAAAGGGACTGGGAAGTTCGCCACAGCAATTCAAATGGCAAAAAGTTTTCTCTGTTCACAAAGAAATGGTGTAGAGCCTTGTCATGTATGTACGAATTGTCGCCGAATTGATTCAGGTAACTACCCAAACTTACATATTGTAAAACCAGATGGATTATCTATTAAAAAACAGCAAATTCATGATTTACAAGAAGAGTTTTCAAAAACAGGATTAGAAGCAAATAAAAAAGTATATATTATTGAGCATGCAGATCGTATGACAGCAAATGCAGCGAATACGCTTTTAAAGTTTTTAGAAGAACCAAGTAGTGATACAACAGCTATTTTACTTACTGAACAAAGTCATCAGATTTTAAATACAATCTTATCTCGTTGTCAAGTTGTTACGTTTAGGCCGTTGCCTACAGAATCTTTAATTAAGAGGTTAGAGGAAGAAGGTATTACAGTTTCTTTATCTACACTTGCTGCGCAGCTTACAAATAGTTTTGAAGAAGCTTTATTAATGTGTAATGATGAATGGTTTGCACAAGCGAGAGCTTTAGTGATAAAATTATGTGAAGCGCTCGAAAAAGATAAGGCCTCTATTTTTTTTGTACAAGAAAAATGGGGGAAGCACTTTGGAGAGAAAGAACAATTACAGCAAGGCTTAGATATGTTACTCCTTATTTATAAGGATTTATTATATGTTCAACTTGGAGAAGAAGATCGTCTTGTTTTTCATGAGCAGAAAGAGATGTTTGAATCCTTTTCTTATGCTCAGAAGCGCATTGTATCAGCTCTCTTTAATATATTAGAGGCAAAAAATAGAATCAACGCTAATGTAAATGCGCAGCTTGTGTTCGAACAGTTAGTGTTGCGGTTGCAGGAGGGATGACCGTTTTGTATGATGTAGTAGGTGTTCGCTTTAAGAAGGCCGGAAAGGTATATTACTTTGATCCAAATCAGTTCGATATCTCAGAAAATGAGTTTGTAATTGTAGAAACGGTAAGAGGTATTGAGTACGGAAAAGTAGTTATTACCAAAAAGCAAGTTGATGAAAATGACGTTGTATTACCGCTAAAAAAAGTTATTCGTATTGCAAATGAAAATGATCGTACCATTGTTGAAGAGAATAGGCATGCTGCGAAAGAAGCATATCAAGTTTGTCAACAAAAGGTAGGAGAACATAATCTTGATATGAAGCTTGTAGATGTAGAGTATACGTTCGATCGTAATAAGATTATTTTTTACTTTACTGCGGATGGTCGGATTGATTTCCGGGAACTAGTGAAAGACTTAGCGGCAATTTTTAGGACAAGAATTGAGCTGAGACAGATCGGCGTTCGTGACGAAGCAAAAATGCTTGGTGGTATTGGTCCATGTGGTCGTATGCTTTGTTGTTCTACTTTTTTAGGAGATTTTGAACCTGTATCCATTAAAATGGCAAAGGATCAAAATTTATCATTAAATCCTGCAAAAATCTCTGGTTTATGTGGTCGCTTAATGTGTTGCTTAAAATATGAGAATGATGAATATGAGGCAGCAAAGGAACAACTTCCTGATTTAGATCAACGTATACAAACACCGCACGGTACTGGCCGTGTTATCGGATTAAATATTTTAGAAAGATTAATTCAAGTGGAACTAGTAGACAAGGAACGGATAGTAGAATATACGTTAGATGAATTAATGAATAAAGGGGTCGTTTCGAGTCAAACCACAGATTAATGAGGTGGGTGCTTGTGGAGAAAAAAGATATTTTTGCATCGGTTTCTAGTATGGAAGAGCAAATTGGACATTTATACAAACAGTTGGGAGAATTAAAACAACATCTTGCAGAATTATTGGAAGAAAACCAACATATAAAAATGGAAAATGAAAATTTGCGACATCGTTTTGAAGAAGTGCAGAACAAGGAAAAACAAAAAACTCAAAAACGCAAAGAAATGAAGGCGAAGACAGATATTGGTGAAGGCTACGATAATCTAGCGAGACTATATCAAGAAGGTTTTCATATTTGCAATCTACATTATGGAAGTGTACGTAAAGAGGGAGATTGTTTATTCTGTCTGTCATTTTTAAATAAAAAGTGAGATTACCTTTCCAATATAATTGGAAAGGTAATTTTTTATACATGAGAGTAGAATGAAATTTATTTTTACATTAATAGAAGATGAAATAGGGTAGGTTAAGTGTAAGAAAGGGAGCAATATATGAATTTATATGAAGATGAGCGTTTAGATTACTTATTAGCGCAAGATATGAAGATTGTACAAAGTCCATCAGTATTTAATTTTTCTTTGGATGCTGTTTTACTTGCAGATTTTGCTTGGGTGCCAATTCAAAAAGGTAATTTACTTGATTTGTGTACAGGTAACGCAGTTATCCCTCTTTTATTAAGTACAAGGACAAAAGGGAAAATTACAGGTGTAGAAATTCAAGAGCGCTTATATGATATGGGAATAAGAAGCGTTCAATACAATAATTTAGAAGAAAGAATTCATTTAATCCATGGAGATTTGAAAGATATGCCGGAGAAACTTGGACGTCATCAATATGATGTTATAACATGTAATCCTCCTTATTTTCAAACACCACAAACTTCTGAGAAGAATATGAATGAACATTTAGCGATAGCTCGTCATGAAATTATGTGCACACTAGAAGATGTTGTATACGCAAGTAGCCAGCTAGTGAAACAGGGTGGGAAAGTAGCATTTGTACATCGTCCAGGTCGTTTACTCGACATCGTCACATTAATGCGTAAATACAAAATTGAACCGAAACGTGTGCGATTTGTTTATCCTAAGGCTGGTAAAGAAGCGAATACATTGTTAATTGAAGGAATTAAGGATGGGAATGCAGATTTAAAAATCTTACCACCTCTTTTTGTATATGAAGAAAACAATGAATATACAAAGGAGCTTCGTTCAATTTTATATGGAGAAGAATAAGCATTGTTTTTATGTGGTGGAGTGTTCTGATGGAAGTTATTATGCTGGATACACGAATCATATAGAAAAACGGATTCAGACCCATAATAGTGGAAAAGGTGCTAGATATACACGCGCTAGACTTCCAGTTGTTTTAAAATATGTAGAGGATCACGAGGATAAACGAACGGCTATGCAAGCTGAGTATCACTTTAAGCAGTTAACGAGGAAAAAAAAAGAAGAATATATGCAAAAAGGAGAACGCTATGTGGCAGCAAAAAAGCTTTCAGCAAAATGAAAAGGGAGTTTTATATTTAGTACCGACTCCAATCGGAAATTTAGAGGATATGACATTTCGTGCAATCCGAATTTTAAAAGAGGCAGACATTATTGCAGCGGAAGATACAAGGCAAACGAAGAAACTTTGTAATTACTTTGAAATTGAAACACCAGTTATGAGCTATCATGAGCATAATAAAGGAGTAAGTGGACGGAAAATTTTAGATAAGTTAGAAGAAGGTAAGACTGTAGCCATTGTGAGCGATGCTGGTATGCCATGTATTTCAGATCCTGGTTATGATATCGTTGTAGAGGCTGTAGCAGAACAATATCATGTTATCCCGCTTCCTGGAGCAAATGCAGCCCTTACAGCATTGATTGCATCAGGACTTGAGACAAAACATTTTTATTTCTATGGTTTCCTGCAAAGAAATAAAAAGGGACGTAAGCTTGAATTAGAAAAACTACGCTATATTCCAACTACAATGATGTTTTATGAGGCGCCACATCGTTTAGATGACACTTTAATCTCTATGCAAGAAGTATTAGGAAATAGGGAAATCGTATTATGTCGTGAGCTAACGAAAAAATTTGAAGAGTTTATTCGTGGAACAATTGAAGAGGCGATTGAGTGGACGAAGCAAAATGAAGTTCGTGGTGAGTTTTGTATTTTAGTAGCAGGTTCAACAGAAGAACCTACTCAAGAAGAACAATGGTGGGAAGTTATTTCAGTATATAATCATATTGAACATTATATAAATGAAAAAGGTATGAATTCAAAAGAAGCGATTAAAACAGTCGCTAAAGACCGAGATTTGTCGAAACGTGATGTATATCAAATCTATCATGTTGATAAAAAATAAGCTTCTCATAATTGAGAAGCTTACTTTGCTGTTTCGATATAATCTTGAAGTTCGTTTAAGACTTGTTCAGCGCCTTCTTTGCTTAAGATAATTTTACCTTCAGCTAAAGATAGGTTACCATCAGATACTTCACCAGTTACTTGGCAAGTCATGTTTGGTTTATATTTCTTTAAGATGATTTTTTCTTCATCAACGTAGATTTCAAGAGCGTCCTTTTCTGCAATACCTAAAGTGCGGCGTAATTCGATTGGAATTACTACACGACCTAATTCATCAACTTTACGAACGATACCAGTAGATTTCATAATTCTTTTCCTCCTAAATAAATAGTTTATAAGTTTCGAGTCTATTTTTTGATTCGTCATTTTTCGACAAAATACCCTATGGACATATGATACCAATCATTTACATTTCCGTCAATTCTTAAATTCTATATTTTTAAAAAAGATTTATAGATTTTTATACTTCTTATATATGATAGAATGTAAGTCATTTCTACAATTGTTTGTATTATTTTTTTGTAATGTTTATACTTTTCGGGAAATATATTGTATATTTTTTTGAATATGAGTAATAGATGATAAAGATATCGAGCATTAACTCGTTTTTATCCCGCTATTTGCGAGCAGTAAGACTCCCACTTCAAAATTTAGCCGGAGCAAAGAAGTTAAGTGGGAGTCGGGCTGCTCGTAAAAGCCCGATTGGTGTGGGCTAATAATCCATGGGAGATGAACCCTCCCCACGGATTAAAGTTTCACTTTATATATGAGTTTTTGATATACTGTTTATAAATACATATGAGGTTATTCGGGAGGTCCAAAACGATGAAAGAGGAAAATAAGTCCTTTTATATTACTACCCCAATTTATTATCCAAGTGGAAAGTTACACATTGGACATGCTTATACGACGGTAGCAGGAGATGCGATGGCACGATATAAGCGTATGCAAGGATACAATGTTCATTATTTAACAGGAACTGATGAGCATGGACAGAAGATCCAAAAGAAAGCAGAAGAACTAAATGTTACACCACAGGCATATGTGGATAACATTGTATCAGGGATTAAAGAACTTTGGGAGAAGATGGATATCTCTTATGATGATTTTATTCGTACAACTGAAGATCGTCATAAAGATGTTGTTGAGAAAATCTTCAAGCAGCTAGTAGATCAAGGCGATATTTATCTTGATGAATATGAAGGTTGGTATTCTGTACAAGATGAAACATTCTATACAGCGCATCAATTAGTAGATCCAATTATGGAAGGTGACAAAGTAGTTGGTGGAAAAAGCCCAGATAGTGGTCACGCTGTAGAACTTGTTCGCGAAGAGTCTTATTTCTTTAGAATGGGTAAATATGTAGACCGACTATTAAAGTTCTATGAAGATAACCCACATTTCATTCAGCCGGAGTCCCGTAAAAATGAAATGATTAATAACTTCATTAAACCAGGATTAGAAGATTTAGCTGTTTCTCGTACTTCATTTGACTGGGGAGTTCGTGTTCCAGGTAACCCAAAACACGTTATTTACGTATGGGTAGATGCGTTGTCTAATTACATTACTGCATTAGGATATGGAACAGAAAATGAAGAGAAGTATAAAAAATTCTGGCCAGCAGATGTCCATTTAGTTGGGAAAGAAATCGTTCGTTTCCACACAATTTATTGGCCAATTATTTTAATGGCTTTAGATTTACCACTTCCGAAGAAAGTCTTTGCTCATGGCTGGATTTTAATGAAGGATGGAAAAATGAGTAAGTCAAAAGGAAACGTAGTAGATCCAGTTACATTAATTGATCGTTACGGATTAGATGCATTGCGTTACTACTTACTTCGCGAAGTTCCATTTGGATCGGATGGAGTATTCACACCAGAAGGATTTGTTGAACGAATCAACTTTGATTTAGCGAATGATTTAGGTAACTTATTAAATCGTACAGTAGCTATGATTGATAAATACTTTAACGGGGAAATCCCTGCATTTAAAGCAAATGTAACTGAGTTCGATGAAACGTTAGTGACATTTGCCAAAGATACATTGAAAAAAGTAGAAGAGGCAATGGAGAATATGGAATTCTCTGTAGCGCTAAGTTCCATTTGGCAATTAGTTAGCCGTACGAACAAATATATTGATGAAACGCAGCCGTGGGTATTAGCGAAGGATGAGAATGATCGCGAAAAACTTGCGTCTGTAATGGCCCACTTAGCTGAGGTACTTCGTCAAACAGGTATTATGCTTATGCCATTCCTAACAGTAGCACCAAGTAAGATGTTTGCTCAACTTGGACTTACTGAAGAGGCGCATAAATCTTGGGAAAGCCTATCTACAATTGGATGTATTCCAGCTGGAACAAAAGTAGAAAAAGGAAACCCAATCTTCCCTCGTTTGGAAATGGAAGTAGAAGTGGGGTATATTAAAGAACAAATGCAAGGTTCTGCTCCTAAAGTAGAAGAGAAAAAAACAGAAGAACCAAAGGCAGAAGAAATTACAATTGATGATTTCTTTAAAGTAGAATTGCGAGTAGCTGAAGTAATATCCGCTGAACCTGTGAAAAAAGCAGATAAGTTGTTAAAAATTCAGCTTGATTTAGGTACAGAGAAGCGCCAAGTGGTTTCTGGGATTGCTAAATTCTATTCCCCAGAAGAACTAAAAGGTAAAAAGGTTATTTGTGTAACGAATTTAAAACCTGTAAAATTACGTGGTGAATTATCACAAGGTATGATTTTAGCAGGTGAAGAGAATGGCGTATTGTCATTAGCATCAATTGACCATAATTTACCAAATGGTACAAAAATCAAGTAATTGAGACAAGAAAAGAGATGTTTCACGTGTAACATTGGTGAAGCGTCTTTTTTCTTTTTACATTCCGTTTTTTGCATTAAAATTGAAGTATTGTTATCGTTAAGTTAGAAAGAGTGTAGTTTTTCTATGAGAGAATTGATTTCAATATAAAAGGAGTTATTTATTATGTTGTTTGATACACATTCACATTTAAATGCAGAGCAATTTGAAGAAGATTTACAAGAAGTTATCGCTAGAATGAAAGAAGCGGGAGTTACATATACAGTTGTTGTTGGATTTGATGAAGTAACGATAAAGAAAGCAATTGAATTGGCAGAGGCTTATGATTTTATTTACGCTGCAGTTGGATGGCATCCTGTTGATGCAATCGATATGAAAGAAGAACATTTAGCTTGGTTAGAAGAATTAGCGGCTCATCCTAAAGTAGTTGCAATTGGAGAAATGGGATTAGATTATCACTGGGATAAGTCTCCAAAAGAAGTACAGAAGGAAGTATTCCGTAAACAAATTGCATTAGCGAAAAAGGTGAAATTACCGATTATTATACATAACCGCGATGCAACTCAAGATATTGTTGATATCCTAGAGGAAGAGAATGCAGCTGAAGTAGGGGGCATTATGCATTGCTTTAGCGGTAGTGTAGAAGTAGCGCAGCGATGTGTCGATATGAACTTTTTAATTTCATTAGGTGGTCCAGTAACATTTAAAAATGCCAAGAAACCGAAAGAAGTTGCTATGGAGATTCCGTTAGAAAAATTATTGATAGAGACAGATTGCCCGTATTTAACACCCCACCCATTTCGAGGGAAACGAAATGAACCTAGTTATGTAAAACTGGTAGCAGAAGAAATTGCGAATTTAAAAGGAATTTCTTATGACGAAGTAGCACAAGTAACAACAAAGAATGCCAAATCCTTATTTGGTGTTGAATAAAAAAGAATGGGGAGTCCCATTCTTTTTTTATTTTTTGAGAAGAGAGATAGTAGAAGTGATAAGAACCAACTATTTACTCATAACATAAGTGTAGAAATATTGCGGATAAATTAAGATGGAGATAGAAGTGTTACAATAAGGATAGTGAACAAAGATTTTTCTCTTCTACTTTTTAAAATGTACGATTGGGAAAATAATAATGGAAAAGTCGTCATTTTTTTGTTTTACTAAGTAGAGATGAAAAGAGTGTGGAGGCAAGCATGAAAATTAAAGAGATTATCGTTGTAGAAGGTAAAGATGATACAGTTGCGATTAAACGTGCTGTTGATGCGGATACAATCGAAACGAACGGTTCAGCAATCGGTGATCACGTTATTGAGCAAGTTAAATTAGCGCAGCAAAAACGAGGCGTTATTATTTTCACAGATCCGGATTATCCTGGAGAGCGTATTCGAAAAATTATTTCTGACAAGGTTCCTGGATGTAAGCATGCTTTTTTAACGAAGGAAGAAGCACTTGCTAAAAGGAAAAAAGGTGTTGGAATCGAACATGCTTCTAATGAGTCGATTCGCCGTGCTTTAGAGAATATACATGAAGAAATGGAAGCTTACACAAGTGAAATTAGTTGGAGTGATCTAGTCGATGCGGGCTTAGTGGGCGGAGAAATGGCAAAGAGTCGCAGAGAAAGAGTGGGTAAGCTATTAAAGATTGGTTATACAAACGCAAAACAGTTACATAAACGTTTACAAATGTTTCAGGTTTCAAAGGAATCATTTGCAGAAGCTTATAAGCAAGTAATACAGGAGGAAAAAAAATGAAGGATATCGCAACACCAAATCGTACGAAAGACATTGTTGAAAAGTATGGATTTTCATTCAAAAAAAGTTTAGGACAAAATTTTTTAATTGATACGAATGTATTAAATCGTATCGTTGATCACGCAGAAATCGGTTCAGAAAGTGGCGCAATTGAAATTGGACCAGGTATCGGTGCGTTAACCGAGCAATTGGCGAAGCGTGCTAAAAAAGTAGTGGCTTTTGAAATTGATCAGAGGTTATTACCAATTTTAGACGAGACGTTAGCTCCATATAGCAACGTTACAGTTATAAATAAAGATGTACTAAAAGCAGATGTACATGAAGTGTTTAGTGAGCAATTTGAAGAAGGACAAGATGTAATGGTAGTAGCTAACTTACCATACTATATTACAACGCCAATTTTATTTAAATTGCTTGAAGAAAAATTACCGGTTCGTGGATTTGTTGTTATGATGCAAAAAGAAGTTGGGGATCGTTTAGCTGCTAAACCAGGAACGAAAGAGTATGGTTCTTTATCAATTGCCATTCAGTATTATACAGAGGTAGAAACAGTTATGACTGTACCGCGTACAGTGTTTGTGCCACAACCAAATGTTGATTCTGCGATTATCCGTCTTCTAAAGCGTCCTAAACCAGTTGTAGAAGTGACAGATGAAACTTTCTTCTTTGAAGTAGTACGAGCAAGTTTCGCACAGCGTCGTAAAACTTTAATGAATAATTTATCAAATAATTTAAATGGTTTCCCGAAAGATAAAGAGCTGTTGGATCGAATTTTGACAGAAGTAGGAATTGATCCGAAGCGAAGAGGCGAAACGCTATCTATCGAAGAGTTTGCAACATTAAGTAATGCATTAATTCTTCATAAATTGTCATAAGAATATGAAAGGGACAGTTCAACTTGAGCTGTCCCTTTTGTCACCTTTCCTTTCCTAAATTCATACTTTAAAAACAGGTAAGATGGCCTAACGAGTTTGGAGTTTGGAGGTAGGAGAATGGATTTACATGTTGGAGAATTAGTTGAACGATATTCTCATAATAGGGATATTCTTTTTCGTATTATAGAAATAAAAGGCGATATGGCAATATTATTTGGAGAGGAAATTAGACTTGTGGCGGATGCACCACTTGCAGATTTAGTTAGTATAGATCAACGAGAACATAAAAATAGAGTGAAGCGTGAAAAAGAAACGATGGAGCGTACTTACCGGTTGTTTCAGCAAGATTACGTGTTGATGAAACAAAGACATGAACATAATTCAACTGGTGGATATACAAGTGAAGTGAATTATTTTCAAATGCCAGGACGTGTATTGCATATAGATGGAGATCCTTTATATTTGCGCAAGTGCTTAGATTTATATAATAAAATAGGCGTTCCTGTTCAAGGTATTCATTGTAAGGAAACGGAGATGCATGAAAAGGTAGTAGACTTAATAGATCATTTTCGCCCAGACATTTTAGTTATTACAGGACATGATGCATATACAAAGTCAAAAGGAGTTATGGGAGATTTAGCAGCATATAGACATTCTAGACATTTTGTACAGGCCGTTCGAGAAGTGCGGAAAAAGTATCCATCGTTAGATCAACTCGTTATTTTTGCTGGGGCTTGTCAATCACACTTTGAGGCGTTGATTCGGGCAGGTGCTAATTTTGCTAGTTCACCGTCTAGAATTAATATTCATGCTCTAGATCCTGTATATGTAGTTGGCAAAATTAGTTTCACTTCATTTATGGAAAGAGTAAATGTATGGGACGTTGTGCGTAATACAATTACTGGCGAAAAGGGACTAGGCGGAATTGAAACAAGAGGGATTTTACGAACAGGATTGCCCTTTCAACATTATGACGAATGAGCAAGGTACATACGTATCTTGCTTTTTTATGTGGAAATGATTTAAATGAGTCTGGATAAAAAGCGGCAAGAACGTGCAGACTATACAATGATACTTTTAGAATATAGTATTTCTTCTATCTATTTGAACGCATGATGCTTTTATAATGATATTGTCTGTGAATTGCGGTTAATAATTGGGATAGATATATCGTGTTTTAAGTGTTCAATCTAAATTACAGCGAGGTGTAGCAAAGTATATGTCAAAACGTTTAGATGAAATTAAAAGCGAATTAGATCACCATCTTGGACAGCGACTTATGTTAAAGGCAAATAGTGGGAGAAGAAAAACTGTGGAGCAATCAGGTGTACTTGCAGAAACGTATCGTTCTGTGTTTGTTGTACAATTAGACCAGCAAGAAGATGCATTGCAACGTGTATCTTATAGTTATGCAGATGTTTTAACAGAGACAGTAGAGCTAACATTTTACGATGAATCTCAAAATGAAGTATTTTATAATTAATGTATTTTTTGTTACATATATTCCCATAAATGAAAAGCTATATTATTTTGCATACTAATTATACCGTAGCAAAATAAGGAGGGACTCTGCATTGAGTAGACGAAGAGGAGTCATGTCAAATCAATTTAAAGAAGAGCTTGCAAAAGAGCTTGGCTTTTATGATGTTGTTCAGAAAGAAGGATGGGGCGGAATTCGTGCGAAAGATGCTGGTAATATGGTGAAACGTGCTATAGAAATTGCAGAACAGCAATTAATGAAACGAAACCAGTAGTTGTAAGATACTTTCTATGCTACGGTAGCCGAGGAGAGATTCCTCGGCTTTTTGCACGCTAAAAGGTGGCATCATTTGACATAAGTAGTTTCATTCTGAATGCTTTTCGATATAATTAGGGAAGTGTCATCGTCTTACTATAAATTTATGGTAAAATAAACGATAAAAGATTGAGTACATAGAGTGGGTGAATAGATTGAAGCTACTAGTGAAAGCACCAGCAAAGATTAATCTGTCGTTAGATGTACTGGGAAAAAGACAAGATGGATATCATGAAGTGAAAATGATTATGACAACAATCGACTTGGCAGATCGTTTAGAGCTAACGGAATTAGCAGAAGACCGTATTGAAATTTTGTCCCATAATCGGTATGTCCCAGACGACCAACGCAATTTAGCTTATCAAGCAGCGAAATTATTAAAAGTGAAGTTTAATGTAAAAAAAGGTGTGTCTATTACTATTGAAAAAACGATTCCAGTAGCCGCTGGATTAGCAGGTGGAAGTAGTGATGCAGCAGCGACATTACGTGGCCTTAATAAGTTATGGAATTTAGGGCTAACAATCGATGAATTAGCAAAGCTTGGCGCAGAAATTGGATCAGATGTATCGTTCTGTGTATATGGTGGAACTGCTATTGCCACTGGAAGAGGAGAAGAAATTGAACATATAAAGACTCCGCCTTCTTGTTGGGTTGTTTTAGCAAAGCCCCACATTGGTGTATCTACTGCTGACGTGTACGGAAATTTAAAATTAAATCGTGTTACTCATCCAAATGTAGATAAAATGGTTGAAGTCATTAACCATGGCGATTATAAAGGAATTTGTGATACTGTTGGTAACGTTTTAGAAGATGTGACGTTTGCGATGCATCCCGAGGTTGCACGTATTAAATCACAGATGAAACGCTTTGGGGCAGATGCCGTATTAATGAGTGGAAGTGGCCCAACTGTATTTGGTCTTGTACACCATGATTCGCGAATGCACCGCATATATAACGGGTTAAAAGGATTTTGCGAGCAAGTATATGCAGTGCGTTTATTAGGAGAGCGAGAAACGCTTGAATAAAGACGTATAATACGTTATGATTTGTTTAGAATATTCGTGATTTGAGGTGAGAGTATGAAAATTAGACGAAGTACAAGATTGGTCGATCTGACGTATTACTTGTTACAAAATCCTCGTCAGCTAGTTTCTCTCACTTTTTTTGCTGAAAGGTATCAATCGGCTAAATCTTCCATTAGTGAAGATTTAGTTATTATTAAGCAAACGTTTGAACAACAAGGTGTCGGCACATTGCAAACGGTACCAGGAGCAGCAGGAGGAGTGAAATATATTCCTTATATAAGTGAAGAAGAGGCAAATCTGATTATTAACGAGCTTTGTAGCTTATTTGAAAACCCAGACCGTATTTTGCCTGGCGGTTACTTATATATGACGGATCTTTTAAGTAATCCTCGCCAGATTAATGGCGCAGGTCGTTTATTTGCTTCTGTTTTTGCTAGGCAACCAATTGATGCGGTTATGACGGTAGCGACAAAAGGAATTCCGCTTGCTTATGCAGTAGCGAACTACTTAGATGTACCGGTAGTAATTGCGAGAAAAGATAATAAGGTAACAGAAGGACCCACTGTTAGTATTAACTATGTATCAGGTTCCTCTAAGCGAATCCAAACGATGACTTTAGCAAAGCGTAGCCTTCCAGAAGGGTCCAATGTTTTAATTATTGATGACTTTATGAAAGCTGGCGGAACCATTCAAGGTATGATGAGCATGCTAGAAGAGTTTAAAGCTAATGTTGTTGGGATTGGCGTATTAGTAGAGTCTACGGATATTGAAGAAAGACTTATTAATAACTTTGTATCATTAATTCGTCTGTCAGAAGTTGATGTGAAAGAAAAAGCGATTCAAGTGGAAAAGGGGAATTATGCACTTGCACCATTTGATAAAGGGCTTGTAGAGGCTGAGTAAAAAGGTAAAGCAGATAGCTTTACCTTTTTTTATTCCTATTTATAAATTACAAAATAGATGGACAAACTGCCTTTGGTACACTATTTTTAAAGAGTAAAAATAAATAATAAAAGGGTGAAAAGTATGAAAGTTGTTCAAACAAGCAAAGCACCACAGGCAATCGGACCATATTCACAAGGGATTATTGTAAATAATATGTTCTATAGTTCAGGACAAATTCCGTTAACGGCAAGTGGAGAACTTGTAACAGGAGATGTAACAGTACAAACAGAGCAAGTATTTGAAAATTTACAAGCGGTATTAGCAGAAGCAGGTGCTTCATTTGATACAGTGGTAAAAACAACAGTATTCTTGAAGGATATGGATGATTTTAATGCTGTTAATGAAGTATACGGTTCTTATTTCTCTACTCATAAACCAGCGCGTTCTTGTGTACAAGTAGCAAAATTACCGAAAGATGTTTCTGTTGAAATCGAAGTAATTGCCCTAGTTAAGTAACTCTTTGTAAGCGATAACCTCTACTAATCCTTATATTCAACTACAATAAAAATTTTTATCTTAAAAATTTTTAAAAAATTAAAGGGAAAATAGAAAATTTGTGGAATTTATACAAATATATCGCTTATTTAGAAAAGGGTGGTGAACACAAGATGGAAGTGACTGACGTAAGATTACGCCGCGTAAACACAGAAGGCCGCATGAGAGCAATTGCCTCTATTACTCTAGACCATGAATTTGTTGTTCATGATATTCGTGTAATTGATGGTAATAATGGATTATTTGTAGCAATGCCAAGTAAACGTACTCCAGATGGAGAATTCCGTGACATTGCACATCCAATTAATTCTAATACACGCTCTAAAATTCAAGATGCGGTTTTAACAGAGTATCATCGTTTAGGCGAGTTAGAAGAGGTTGAGTTTGAAGAAGCAGGCGCTTCGTAAAATTCGAATGAAAAGGGCTTTTGAAAGAAAGTCTTATAATTTTGTAGCAAACTCCTGTAAGCATTTACAGGAGTTTGTTTTTTTTTGAATAATAAACGTTTCTAATTATAAAAATTCATATTTTGAAAAAATAAAGATGAAAAACTTCTAATTTTTTCAAGATCATTTAAAATAGTATAGCTTATTCCTTAAAAAAGATACTAAAGAGTAAAACATCTTATAAGAATTATGGTAAAATTTAATAGTTATAATGTGTTTCTTGAAATATATGATGATTTAGGATAATATCGTTAATGGATAAATAGGTTGCGATGGAGGGTCTATATGTCAAACAGATTTGCAGTGATTCTAGCTGCAGGTAAAGGCACACGTATGAAGTCCAAGCTATACAAAGTGCTGCATCCTGTATGTGGAAAACCAATGGTACAACATGTAGTCAATGAAGTATCTCAATTAGGATTGCAGAAACTTGTAACAGTCGTTGGATATGGTGCTGAAAAGGTACAAGAACAGCTAGGAAACGTAAGTGAGTTTGCATTACAAGCAGAACAACTTGGTACAGCTCATGCTGTCGATCAAGCTGCAAGTGTACTTGCAAATGAAGAGGGAACAACTTTAGTTATTTGTGGTGATACACCTCTAATAACTGCTGAAACGATGGAAGCATTGCTTCAGCAACACGAAGAAGCGGGAGCAATGGCGACGGTACTAACAGCGTACATAGAAGAGCCTGCTGGATATGGCCGTATCGTTCGTAATGAGAATGGTCATGTTGAAAAGATTGTTGAGCATAAGGATGCAAATGAAAAAGAATTAGCTATTAAAGAAATCAATACAGGTACGTATTGTTTTGATAATAAAGCTTTATTTGCTTCACTTTCTAAAGTTTCAAATGATAATGTACAGGGCGAATATTACCTTCCGGACGTTATTGAAATTTTAAAAAATGAAGGTCATATTGTATCAGCTTATCAAACAGAGCACTTCGATGAAACGTTAGGTGTTAACGACAGAGTCGCTCTATCGCAAGCGGAAATTATTATGAAAAATCGTATCAACCGAAAGAACATGGTAAATGGTGTTACAATTATTGATCCAAGTAACACATACATTTCTGCGGATGCAATTATTGGTAGTGATACAGTTCTTCACCCAGGAACGGTTATTGAGGGGAACACTGTAATTGGTTCTGATTGTGAAATTGGACCGCATACAGTAATTCGCGATAGTGAAATTGGAGACCGTACGGTAATTCGTCAATCTACTGTACATGACAGCAAACTTGGTACAGAAGTATCGGTTGGTCCATTTGCACATATTCGCCCAGATTCAGTTATTGGAGATGAAGTGCGCGTTGGAAACTTTGTAGAAATCAAAAAAACTGTTTTTGGTAATAGAAGTAAAGCTTCACACTTAAGTTATATCGGGGATGCACAAGTTGGAGAAGACGTGAATCTTGGTTGTGGTTCAATTACGGTGAACTACGACGGCAAGAATAAATTTAAAACTGTAATTGGTAACGGGGTATTTATTGGATGTAATTCAAACCTTGTTGCTCCTGTAACAGTTGAAGATGGTGCTTATGTGGCAGCAGGCTCTACAATAACAGAGAATGTTCCGTCAAAAGCATTATCAGTAGCACGTGCACGTCAAGTTAACAAAGAAGACTATGTTGATCAATTGCTGAATAAGAAAAAATCATAATGTGGAGGGTTAATCTAGATGTCGACTCAATATCTAAATTCTAATTTGAAAGTATTCTCTTTAAACTCTAATAAGGAACTTGCTGAGCAAATCGCAAAGCATATTGGAGTAGGACTAGGAAAATGTTCTGTTGATCGTTTTAGTGATGGAGAAGTTCAAATTAACATTGAAGAAAGTATCCGTGGTTGCGATGTATTCATTATTCAATCTACAAGCTTCCCAGTAAACGAACATATCATGGAATTACTTATTATGATTGATGCATTAAAACGTGCATCTGCAAAAACAATTAATATTGTTATTCCTTACTATGGTTATGCGCGTCAAGACCGTAAAGCGCGTTCTCGTGAACCAATTACATCGAAACTTGTAGCAAACTTGCTTGAAACAGCAGGTGCAACTCGTGTAATCACTCTAGATTTACATGCTCCGCAAATTCAAGGATTCTTTGATATCCCGATCGACCACTTAATGGGTGTACCGATTCTTTCAGACTACTTTGAAGCAAAAGGCCTTAAAGATATCGTAATCGTATCTCCTGATCACGGTGGTGTAACGCGTGCTAGAAAAATGGCGGATCGCCTAAAAGCGCCAATCGCTATTATTGATAAGCGTCGTCCTCGTCCGAATGTATCTGAGGTAATGAACATTATCGGTAACATCGAAGGCAAAACAGCAATTTTAATTGATGACATCATTGATACAGCTGGTACAATTACATTAGCGGCAAACGCTCTTGTTGAGAATGGTGCTTCTGAAGTATATGCTTGCTGTACACACCCAGTATTATCTGGTCCAGCAATTGAGCGTATTCAAAATTCGAATATTAAAGAGTTAGTTGTAACGAACTCTATCGTATTACCAGAAGAGAAAAAAATTGATAAAGTACATGAACTTTCAGTTGCTCCATTAATCGGAGAAGCAATCATTCGTGTATACGAAGAAGAATCTGTAAGTGTATTATTCAATTAATTGGATAGAATGAGACGTAACCAAGCTTGGTTACGTCTTTTCGTATCGAAAAAAGAAAGTAGTGGTACAAGAATGAAATTAATAGTAGGACTTGGGAACCCAGGTAGAGAATATGAATTAACAAGGCATAATATTGGATTTATGGCAATCGATGAACTTGCAAAACGTTGGAGTATTTCTTTGAATGAACAAAAGTTTAAAGGGGTATTTGGCGCAGGCTTTGTTAATGGGGAAAAAGTAATCTTACTAAAGCCACTTACATATATGAATTTATCTGGGGAAAGTATCCGTCCACTCATGGATTATTATAAAATTGATGTCGAGGACTTCATTGTTATGTACGATGATTTAGATATTCCTGTAGGTAAATTACGCCTTCGCATGAAAGGTAGTGCGGGTGGACATAATGGTGTGAAATCAACAATTTCACATTTAGGAACACAAGAATTTCAACGTATCCGCATGGGAATCGATCGTCCGAAAAATGGGATAAAAGTAGTGGATTACGTATTAGGACGTTTTACATCTGAAGAAATATCTGGCGTTAATCAATCCATTGAAAATGCAGCAGATGCATGTGAGGAATGGTTAAATAAACCTTTTCTCCAAATCATGAATACTTTTAATAGTTAAGCGCACAATCTGGAATATTTTATTTTGTTTTATCCCATACTAGTAGCAATTGGATATTTAGGAGGCTAGTATGGAAGGTTATTATTACTGTAGACATTGTGGAAGTAATGTGGGCTCCATTATCGCAGAAAAAGTATATAGCGACGTTTTGTTTCAACTAACAGAGCAAGAAGTAGTGGATATGATTCATTTTCATGAGAATGGAAATATATATATAAAAACGATTTGTGAATCGTGTCAAGAAACGCTCACATCTTATCCTGAGTATTATGAATATGAAAAATTTCTGCAATAAAATGTTGTCGCTTTGGCATGTCCAAAGCATTTTTCTGTTTTCTTTTTCCAAAATATTTGCATAAAATATAGTAACTTGCTCTTTATGTTGAGAGGAGTTTTGAAAATGATAGGTTTATTAGAGCAATTTTATAAAAATGAAGAAATACAATCGGTTATTAATGGGCTAGAAGATGGGTTGAAAGAGCAACTTGTATCGGGTATGGCCACATCCTCTCGTTCATTATTAATGGCAGCTTTATATAAAAAGACAAAGCAATCACAACTTATCGTGACGCACAATTTATACCAAGCACAAAAAGTACATGAAGATTTAGTGGCGTTACTTGGTGAAAAAGATGTTTGGCTATATCCGGTAAATGAATTGATAGCATCGGAAGTTGGTGTTGCAAGTCCAGAATTGAAGGCGCAGCGTATTGAAGTGTTAAATCGCTTAGCTGCGGGAGAGAATGGGATTATTGTAGCGCCAGTTGCAGGGCTGCGTAGGTTTTTACCAATAAAAGAATTATGGAAGCAAAGGCAAATTGAAATCAATCTAGGGCAAGAGATTGATTTAGATGCACTCTTGCATACCTTACATCATATTGGTTATGAGCGTAAGTCGATGGTAGAAGCTCCAGGAGAGTTTAGTTTGCGCGGGGGAATATTAGATATTTACCCATTAACTGAAGAATTACCATTTCGTATTGAATTCTTTGATACACAGGTTGATTCTATTCGATTATTTGATGTGGAAGAACAGCGCTCTCAAGATAAAAGGGAAAGTGTTCGGTTTGGTCCGGCAACAGAGTTTTTATTTTCACAGGAAGAATTGAAATCGGGAATTAAGCATCTTGAAGAAGGTTTGACTAAGACGATGCAAAAGCTTTCCGATGATAAATTAAAGACTACTGTGCTTGAGACGGTTAGTCATGAAATTGAAATGTTGAAAAACGGGCAAAGTATAGAACAAATGTTTAAATATTTATCTATTTTCTATAAAGAACCTGCTAGTCTGATAGATTATTTACCAGAGAACGGTGTTGTAATTTTAGATGAGATTTCCCGTATTCAAGAAACCGCATCACATCTTGAAACAGAAGAAGCGGAATGGTATATCTCACTTCTTGGCGAAGGAACAATTATTCAGGATTTATCTTTCTCCCACTCGTTTGAGGAGTTTCTTCATAATAAAAAAAGAAGTTTTGTATATTTAACGTTATTCTTACGCCATATAGCACACACACATCCTCAAAACATTGTGAATGTGACATGTAAAACGATGCAAGATTTCCACGGACAGATGCATTTGTTAAAAACTGAAATTGATAGATGGAATGAAGGTAATTTTACGACCGTTGTGCTTGGAACAGATGATGAACGTGTAAAAAAACTACAACATATTTTAAGTGATTATGATATTGATGCAGACATTGTAGAGGCCACAGATATCTTATTGCCTGGAAGGTTACAAATTGCTGTAGGTGATTTACATGCAGGCTTTGAAATGCCGATGCAAAAGTTTGTTGTCATTACTGAAAAGGAGCTTTTTCATAAGAAGGTTAAAAAATCACAACGTAAGCAAAAGTTATCTAACGCTGAACGTATTAAAAGTTATTCGGAATTAAAAGTTGGAGACCATGTAGTTCATGTAAATCATGGTATAGGTAAATTTTTAGGTATTGAGACATTAGAGATTAATGGTGTTCATAAAGATTATTTAAATATTAAATATCAAGGTAATGATAAGTTATACGTTCCAATTGAACAAATTGATCAAGTGCAAAAATACGTAGGGTCTGAAGGTAAGGAACCAAAAGTTTATAAATTAGGCGGAAATGATTGGAAGAAGGTCAAAACGAAAGTTGAAAAATCTGTACAAGACATTGCAGATGACCTAATTAAATTATATGCCGAGCGTGAAGCTTCGAAAGGTTATGCATATACACCAGATACGGCAGAGCAACAAGAGTTTGAATCTTTATTCCCATATCAAGAGACAGAGGATCAATTACGTTCTATTGAAGAGATTAAGAAAGATATGGAACGCGGACGTCCGATGGATAGGCTTCTTTGTGGTGACGTAGGATATGGAAAGACCGAAGTAGCTATTCGTGCGGCATTTAAAGCAATTATGGATGAAAAACAAGTTGCGATTTTAGTACCAACAACAATCCTTGCACAACAACACTATGAAACAATTCGAGAGCGTTTTCAAGATTACCCGATTAATATAGGATTACTAAGTAGATTTCGCACACGAAAACAACAAAATGAAACGATTAAAGGTTTAAAAGATGGAACGGTGGATATTGTAATCGGAACGCATCGTATTTTATCTAAAGATGTTACTTATAAAGATTTAGGACTTCTTATTATTGATGAAGAACAAAGATTCGGCGTTACACATAAAGAAAAAATTAAACAATTGAAAGCAAATGTTGACGTGTTAACATTAACGGCAACTCCGATTCCACGTACACTTCATATGTCTATGCTTGGTGTGCGCGATTTATCTGTTATTGAGACACCACCAGAGAATCGTTTCCCAGTACAAACATATGTAGTAGAGTATAATCCAGCGTTAATGCGAGAAGCGATAGAGCGAGAGTTAGCAAGAGGCGGTCAAATTTACTTCCTATATAACCGTGTGGAGGATATTGAAAGAAAAGCAGATGAAATTTCGATGTTAGTTCCAGATGCTCGTGTAACATACGCACATGGGAAAATGAATGAAGGTGAATTAGAGTCTGTTATGCTATCGTTTTTAGAAGGGCAGCATGATGTTCTTGTAAGTACAACAATTATTGAGACGGGTGTAGATATTCCGAATGTAAATACATTAATTGTATTTGATGCAGATCGTATGGGATTATCGCAGTTGTATCAGCTTCGTGGTCGTGTTGGGCGTTCTAATCGCGTCGCGTATGCATACTTTGCATACAAACGTGATAAAGTGTTATCGGAAGTTGCAGAGAGGCGTCTGCAAGCAATTAAAGAGTTTACAGAGCTTGGATCTGGTTTCAAAATTGCGATGAGAGACTTATCAATTCGTGGTGCGGGTAATTTGTTAGGGGCAGAACAACATGGATTTATTGATTCTGTCGGATTTGATCTATATTCTCAAATGTTAAAAGATGCAATTGAGCAACGTAGAGGAACAGACGGAGTTGAAAATACCGTTAATGTTGAAATTGATTTAGAAGTAGATGCATATTTACCGGATGCGTACATTTCAGATAGTAAACAAAAAATTATGATGTATAAACAATTTAGAGGTATTTCTGCAATTGAAGATATTGAAGAGTTGCAGGAAGAGATGATCGACAGATTTGGTGATTATCCACAAGAAGTTGGTTATTTATTACAAATTGCAAACATTAAAGTGTTGGCAATGAAAGAACAAATTGAGTTAATTAAGCAAAATAAATTTGAAGTAACATTCCTGTTTTCTGAACAAGCGAGCCAAAATATAGATGGTGGAAAATTATTCATGCTAGGAAGTAGTTTTGGCCGTATGATCGGTCTTGGTATGGAGGGGTCACAATTGAAAATTGTGATGAAAACGAATGGATTAGAGACGTCGAAATGGTTAACAATTGCTGAAAATTTATTAAAAGGCTTGCCAAATGTAAAAAAAGAAGTAATAAATGCCTAATATAAGATAAAAAATACAATTCGACGTGCATAGAAGAACTAATGTGTAAAATACTATGTTTAATAGTTGGTGATTTTTACATGAACAGGTAAATTCACCACTTTGATCATCAGTAGAAAGTGAGGCAGCATTAGAATGAAAGCAACTGGAATCGTACGTCGAATTGATGATTTAGGCAGGGTAGTAATTCCGAAGGAAATTCGTAGAACTTTACGTATTCGTGAGGGAGATCCACTAGAAATATTTGTTGATCGCGATGGAGAAGTGATTTTGAAAAAATATTCTCCAATTAGTGAACTAGGTAATTTTGCAAAGGAATATACGGAAGCTTTATACGATAGCTTAGGACATAATGTGCTTGTATGCGATCGTGATTCTATTATCGCAGTAGCGGGCGCATCTAAAAAAGAATACTTAAATAAAAGTGTTGGCGATTTAATTGAGAAGACAATGGAAGAGCGTAAGTCTGTAATTATGACAGATGAAAGCGAAATTTCAATTATTGATGGAGTAACAGAAAAAGTGAGCTCTTATACAATTGGCTCGATTATTGCAAATGGAGATCCAATCGGAGCTGTCGTTATCTTCTCTAAAGAGGCTATTATAAGTGAAGTAGAGCATAAATCAGTAAATACAGCTGCAAGCTTTTTAGCGAAACAAATGGAGCAGTAGCGAAGTGTAATTTCTATAAGTAGCAATCTTTCCTAATTATGATATTTCTATTTGAGAAATTAACTATTTGGAGATATAAGTATATTGAACGAAGGTAGCGCTTTGCTACCTTTTTTCATTGAATATTTTTGCTGTTGAAAGAAGTCAGTGAATGTAAGGAATATGAAGGAGAGCCAGTTTTTCTTTGTGATATAATACGAGGGGTGAGAATAGAAAAAGGAGTTTTCTTGTATGGAAGCGAAGAAGTACCAAGCCTTTTGGCGTGGGGCTATTATATTAACAATCGCAAGTTTTGTTACGAAGGTATTAAGCGCTTTTTACCGTATTCCATATCAAAATATAGCGGGTGATGTTGGTTTTTATATTTACCAACAAATTTATCCGTTTTATGGATTTTGTTTGATTTTAGCTACTTATGGGTTTCCTATTATTATTTCAAAAATGGTCGCAGAAAGATTAGAACGAGGAAAACAAAAAGAAGCAGAAGAAATTATTTGTGTATCTTTTTGGTTTTTATTAGGAATTGGCTTTATAGGATTTTTCACATTATTCTTTGGGGCCAAAACAATTGCATCGGCTATGGGCGATATACATTTAGATAAATTATTACGCGTTATTTCGTTTTCATTCCTACTAATGCCATTTTTATCTGTAGCGAGAGGATATTTTCAAGGATTCAATAATATGATGCCGACGGCTGTTTCGCAAGTAATTGAACAAACGATTCGTGTTTCTATTATTGTATTTTTATCACTATTCCTTATTGCTCAGGGATTTGATTTATATACAGTTGGTGCGGGTGCTATGCTAGGTTCAATTGCAGGCGGGCTTATTGGGATTATCGTACTTTTACTTTATATGCGTCATGATTTCCATGCTATTTTCTTCAAAAGATGGAAGGGAATTAGAAATAAAAAAGGGATTGTTCGAATCCTTTTTTGGCAGGGATTAGCGATTTGTGTTAGTAATTTAGTCCTTATTTTTATACAAATGGCGGATTCTATTTCCTTGTATACTTTGCTTATTCGTGCGGGAGAGAAAGTTGAAAATGCAAAGGTACTAAAAGGTGTTTATGATAGAAGTATCCCGCTTATGCAATTAGGTACTGTTGTGACAACTTCTTTCTCATTGTCACTTATTCCTATTATTACAGCGGCGAAAGAAAGAGGAGATCTTTCATTTATTCAAGAAAAGGTAAAGTTAGCAATGAAAATAACATTTGTTATTGGATTTGCAGCTGCTATTGGATTAACTTGTATTATTCAACCTACAAATATTATGTTGTTTGAAAATAGTGATGGATCAGATGTGTTATCGATTTTATCTTTATCTATTTTATTTAGTTCATTGTCAATTACAACTGCTTCCATTTTGCAAGGAGTGGGACAAACATTAAAACCAGCAATATTCGTTGTATTTGGAGGTTGTTTGAAGTTAGTTTTAAACTATATATTAATGCCGTATTTTGGTGTAAAGGGAGCTGCAATTGCAACTTTAGTTGCGCTTATTGTAATTGCCTTGCTAAATAGTGTGTTACTTATGCGAGCTGTATCGGAGCCGCTTATTGATAGGCGGAATATGTTAGGTGTAGCTATTAGTGGTATCGGTATGGGGTTTGTATTAATAATCTTTATGCGTATGTTGCGAATGTCCGGATTAGTAATTGATACAGGACATAGAGGAATTGCGACGCTTGAAGCGCTGTTAGGTGTAGCTATCGGTGGATTAGCATATATGTTTTTAATTTTAAAATTACGTGTATTTACAAAAGAAGAATTAGGAACCGTTATGAAACAAGAGAAAAAAGAAGGTTCATTGAAGAAGAGTGGATAGAGGTGACTGGTTGTGAGTGGAATCATTACTATTTTAGGATTAGGTGCTGGTGAGTTAGATCAGTTAACGATGGGTGTATATCGAAAGATAAAAGAAGCAGACCATATGTTTGTTAGAACGAAGGAACACCCAGTTATAGAAGAATTGGAGAAAGAGGCTATAAAATATACGGCCTTTGATAATGTATATGAGGCACATGATACATTTGAAATCGTATATGAAACAATTGCGAATACATTGCTAGAACAAGCTAAAGGCGCAGAAATTATTTATGCTGTTCCAGGTCATCCGCTTGTAGCAGAAAGAACAGTTCAGCTACTTTTGGAAAAAGGAGAAGCAGCAAATATTGAAGTGCGAATTGAAGGTGGACAAAGTTTCCTTGATCCGATGTTTGCAAGTCTAAAAATTGATCCGATTGAAGGGTTCCAATTAATTGATGCTACATCATTTGAAAGAGGGCAATTAGAATTACGTCAACATTTAATCTTTTGCCAAGTGTATGATGCATTCGTTGCTTCAGATGTGAAGCTAACGTTAATGGAGATTTTGCCAGATGATTACGAAGTGTATATCGTAACAGCTGCAGGGACTTCATTCGAGCAAGTGAAAAAGGTATCGTTATACATGTTAGATCACGAAACAGAATTAAATAATTTAACGAGTGTGTATGTACCGCCAGTTAAGGAACGTGCGTCCTTATATCAGCAGTTTGATGTACTTAGAGCAATTATTGCTGATCTTCGTGGACCGAATGGTTGCCCATGGGATAAAAAGCAAACTCATCAATCTTTAAAGAAATACTTAATTGAAGAAGCGTATGAAGTGCTAGAAGCAATTGATGAAGAGGATGATGATCATTTAGTAGAAGAACTAGGTGATATATTATTACAAGTTATGCTTCATGCCCAAATTGGAGAGGATGAAGGTTGGTTCTCTATAGATGACATTATTCGGACTTTAGCTGAGAAAATGGTTCGTCGTCATCCGCATGTGTTTGGGGATACGGATGTAAATAATGCTGATGAAGTGATTGCAAATTGGGAAGAAATTAAAAAAAAAGAAAAGGGATTCGTGAAAGAATCTGTTTTAGCGGGTATTCCAAAAAGCTTGCCACAACTAATGCGTGCTTATGAAATTCAGAAGAAAGCTGGAAAGGTTGGATTTGATTGGGTTGATGTGCAGCCGATGATAGAGAAGGCCTTAGAAGAATGGCAAGAATTCCAACAAGAAGTTGTAAACATGGATGAGAAAAAGATGCTAGGTGAATTTGGTGATTTACTATTTGCATTTGTTAATATAGCTCGTCATTATAAATTAGATCCAGAAGAAGCGTTACGTTCAACTAATGAGAAATTTATGGCTCGCTTTTTATACATGGAAGCAAAAGTAGCTGAAATGAATAAGGAAATGCAAGATTTATCATTAGAACAGTTAGATATTTTATGGGAAGAGGCAAAACAAACAGAGCGTTAATAGGGGGATTTGATATGCGTCTAGATAAATTTTTGAAAGTATCACGTTTAATTAAAAGAAGAACATTAGCAAAAGAAGTGTCTGACCAAGGAAGAATTTCGATTAATGGCCAAGTGGCAAAAGCGAGTTCAGATGTGAAGGTAGAGGATGAATTAACAATTCGTTTCGGGCAAAAAATAGTAACTGTGAAAGTAAATGAATTGAAAGAAACAACTAAAAAAGAAGATGCAGCAAACATGTATAGTCTCGTTCGTGAGGAAAAAGTGAAAGCGGAAGAAGGCTTGTTCTAAAATAGGTTAGCCCTTCATACATTACTATTAGCTAGTATAAAGCTATGGGGGGATTTTCGTGAATAATGGTTACTCACCTATGTCTTCTAATCAACAAAATGTTTCTGTAGAGCATGATATTATCATGCGTGGCAGGCGTGTAATCGATATTACTGGTGTAAAGCAAGTAGAGAGTTTTGATAGCGAAGAGTTTTTACTCGAGACTGTAATGGGTTTTTTAACAATTCGTGGTCAAAATTTGCAAATGAAGAATTTAGATGTAGAAAAGGGTGTTGTATCAATTAAAGGGAAAGTTCATGAAATGCTGTATATTGATGAGAACCAAGGGGAGAAAACTAAAGGCTTCTTTAGTAAGCTGTTTAAATGAGCCTAACAATTCAGTTGTATACAATGCTTTCGATGATTGGAATGGGTGCTTGGATTGGTGCTTCTTTAGATACATACCAACGGTTTTTAAAACGCCAAGAGCGTAAACGTTGGCTTGTATTTATACATGATATACTATTTTGGATTGTCCAAGCATTATTCGTTTTTTATGTATTACTGCGTGTAAATGAAGCCGAACTACGTATATATGTATTTTTGGCGTTACTATGTGGTTTTGCAGCATATCAAAGCTTATTGAAAGCACTATACATGAAGATGTTAAATTTTCTCATCTATATTTTTGTACAAACAACACAATTTTTTGTTCGAATTATACAGCTACTCATGATAAAACCTGTTATTATTATAGCACAGCTATTTATTGCATTTATATTATTCTTATTTCGTATACTGCTTTCAATTGGACATGTGTTATGGAAAATGGTGATTTGGATATTACTTTTCATATGGAAAGTTTTTTTCTCGCCTGTTCGGTTTATTGCTTCGCTCATATGGAAACTTCTCCCTAATCGTGTTAAACTTTTTATAATGAAGCATGTAGGGTTCCTGCAATATGTAGCAAAATTGAAGGGACATATCTTCCAATCATGGGTGCGTATAAAAAAGAAGTTAGGGGGACCTCGGAAATGAGGGAACTGAGACAAAGAACAATCGAAAAACAGAGTCCAAATCCTGTTAAAGAACATATAATACAAACGGATGAGAACAGGAAGCGACTTTATCGCCGTTTAGCGGTTTTTCTTGTCTTTGCTTTTACAATTATTGCTAGTATTAGTGTGACGTTTTATCAACAAAACAGTTCCATTAAAGCAAAAGAAGCAAAAGTTAAGGACATGAAAAAAGAACTGGATTCATTAACGAAAAAAGAAAAGAATCTAAAAGATGAAGTTCAAAAGTTGAATGATGAAGAGTACGTTTTAAAGATTGCTAGAAGGGATTATTTCTTCTCCGGAAAAGGGGAGATAATTTTTCCTGTTTCTAAGTAGAGTATGTCTTATTGACACTACATTTTAGGATTATATATAATAAAGTAAAATTTGACTTTTTAACCACTAAGGAGGAGCATTTTTTTTATGTCAATCGAGGTAGGCAGCAAGTTACAGGGTAAAGTAACAGGTATTACAAATTTTGGGGCTTTTGTGGAGCTGCCAGAAGGCTTAACAGGTCTTGTTCATATTAGTGAAGTTGCTGATAATTATGTGAAAGATATTAACGATCACTTAAAAGTAGGCGACCAAGTAGAAGTAAAAGTTATCAATGTTGAAAAAGATGGCAAAATTGGCCTATCTATTAAGAAAGCGAAAGAACGTGAAAAAACAGAAGGAGATCGTCCACGTGGTGAATACCAACGTGGTGGTGATCAACAACGTTCTGGACGTCCACAACGTAATAATAATCGTTCTTCCAACAGAGATAACCGCGGTGGCGGTAACGAACGAGCTCCAAAAGAAACATTTGAGCAAAAGATGGCACGCTTTTTAAAAGATAGTGAAGATCGTTTAACTTCTTTAAAGCGTAACACAGAATCTAAACGTGGTGGCCGTGGCGCACGTCGCGGATAATAAGTCCGTTTAATTCTTAACATATAGAGAGGTACCCAGAGTAATTACTCGGGTACTTTTTTATGTGAGAGAATATATTTTAAAAAAGTTTTTGAGATGTGTTGACTTTAAAGCGTATCTGATGTAAGATACTAATTGTCCGTTAAATATGACGACATGGCGGTGTAGCTCAGCTGGCTAGAGCGTACGGTTCATACCCGTGAGGTCGGGGGTTCGATCCCCTCCGCCGCTATATTTAATTTAACGGCCCGTTGGTCAAGTGGTTAAGACACCGCCCTTTCACGGCGGTAACACGGGTTCGAATCCCGTACGGGTCATCTAAAAAGATCATGCAAATTTGCATGATCTTTTTTTGTTAAATATAAATTAAGACGTACAATACTTCTACAAAATCACCCTATATTTTCTGAAGATTCTTTTAACTTGCTTTAAATAAATTAAATACTATGTATATATGTAGATTTATTTCGAATAAAAAGTCGAACGATTATAAAAGTCAAAACTGTTGTTTTGACAAAAAAACCAATAATCATCTTTTATAATAACAGTAATTAAACTATGCAGGTGGTGTTAAAAATATGCCTAAAGCAGGAAGGAATACTATGAATACAAGTGCATTGGCGATGAATGAAAGTCAGCTTGGAACAATAAAGTGGACGAGTAAGTTGCGAATGAAGTTTGAACAAGTTTTCTTTAGATGGGGATTCATTATTGCTGTTATTGGTTTTCTTTTGGGACGAGCATATATATTAACAAACATTTTACCGTTTGCATTGCCGTTTTTTGCTGCTGTTTATGTTATGAAGCGAGATAAAATGCCGCTCGCGTTCTTAGCTCTAATGGGGGGAGCACTTTCAGTTTCAATAGATAATTTATTTTTTACTTTTGCATCTATTTTTACCTTCTTTATTTATAATATCTTCTTTAGTCGGTTTACACGTAAAACTGTTGGACTTGTACCATTCCAAGTATTTATCTCCGCATTAACCGCACATTTAGTTGTTGTATATTTTGCACAGCAAACCGTCACCATGTATGATCTGCTCGTCAGTACGATCGAAGCGGGGCTTAGCTTCGTATTAACGATGATATTTTTACAAAGTGTTCCGCTTTTAGTGGAAAGGAAAGGGAAGCAACAAGCGTTAGAAACAGAAGAAATTGTTTGTTTAATTATATTACTAGCATCTGTTTTAACGGGCACAACGGATTGGTTTGTTTATGATGCTTCTATTCAACATATTTTCACTAGATATTTAGTATTAGTATTTGCCTTTATTGCAGGGGCAGCTACAGGGTCCACGGTAGGAGTTGTCACTGGGTTAATATTAAGTTTAGCGAATGTGGCGAGCTTGTCTCAACTTAGTCTCCTTGCCTTTTCAGGATTGCTTGGGGGATTGTTAAAAGAAGGGAAGCGTATAGGAGTTAGTTTAGGTTTATTAATTGGTACAAGCTTAATTACATTATATGTAGACAAGCAAACAAGTATTGTAACAACTTTAATTGAATCTGGTGTAGCAATTGTTTTATTCTTATTAACACCGAAGCTTGTTATGGATCGTATTGCTAAATTTATGCCAGGTACACAGGAGCATTCACAGGATCAACAACAATATTTAAGAAGAGTGCGCGATGTTACAGCAAACAAAATCAATCAATTTGCTAATGTATTTGCTGCTTTGTCTAATAGCTTTTCTGTATACGGGTATGTGGAGGAGGAAGATAAAGAAACAGAAGCTGATTTATTTTTAAGTACAATTACTGCAAAAACATGTCAAACATGCTTTAAGAAGGATCAATGTTGGGTAGTTAATTTTGATAAAACATACGATTATATGAAACAAATAATGAGTGAAACAGAAGAAGGAACGCTGCAGCATAATCGGAAGTTAGTTCGTGAATGGGACAAGCATTGTGTGAGAGGGAAGAAAGTAACGGATTTAGTAGCGGGTGAATTAGATCACTTCTATGAGGGGCAGAAATTAAGAAAACAAATGAAGGAAAATCGTAGAATTGTAGCGGAGCAATTACTAGGTGTATCAAAAGTGATGGAGGATTTCGCTAAGGAGATACAACGAGAAAGAGAGAACCATCAAGCGCAGGAGGAGCAAATTTTACAAGCGTTTCGTGATTTTGGTGTCGAAGTGGAGCATGTTGATATTTATTGTTTAGATAGAGGAAGTATTGATATTGAAATGTTGATTCCGGCTGCATCTAATGAACATGGGGAATGTGAGAAGTTGGTTGCTCCAATGCTTTCAGATATTTTAAAAGAGAATATCGTCGTTAAGCATGAAGAGAAATCCTCATATCCAAATGGGCACAGTTTAATATCATTTGGTTCAGCGAAGACGTATTCTCTTGATACAGGATTGGCCACAGCTGCAAAAGGTGGTGGGTTTGTTTCAGGTGATTCCTACGCGATGATGGATTTGAGCGTTGGTAAATATGCACTTGCGATTAGTGATGGTATGGGAAATGGACAAAGGGCTCATATGGAGAGTAGGGAAACGGTAAAATTATTACAAAAGATACTTCAATCAGGTATTGATGAAGAAATAGCGATTAAGTCCATCAATTCGATTCTTTCTTTAAGGACGACAGAGGAGATGTATACAACGCTTGACTTGGCTATGGTAGATTTACGGGATGCGAGTGCGAAGTTTTTAAAGATTGGATCGACGCCGAGTTTTGTTAAACGCGGAAATAATATTTTGAAAATTGAGGCAAGTAATTTGCCGATGGGAATCATTGAAGATGTTGAAGTTGATGTGGTTGGTGAGCAATTAAAAACGGGTGATCTTCTTATCATGATGAGTGACGGCATCTTTGAGGGAGCGCAACATGTGGAGAATCACGAATTATGGATAAAACGTAAAATTAAAGAACTACAAACAGAGGACCCACAGGAAATCGCTGATATTATTATGGAAGAAGTAATTCGCTCTGGTGATGGTTATATAAATGATGATATGACTATTGTGGTGGCGAAAGTAAAGAAAAATATGCCGAAGTGGGCTACGATTCCAATAGTAGGAATGCAGGCGCAATAAAATAATCAAAAAACCTAGGTAGATGCCTAGGTTTTTTTGATTAAAAAGGTAATGTGATTACTTTGTTAAATATACAGGAGGGATGTAAGATAAAAATATGGATTTTGTACATCTTTTTTTTGCACAATGTTTGTAAAAGTTGTACCATTATATACAAGGTAACTAATGTTGTTGTTCTTGTTTAATGAAAGGTGATTGCGAAGTTGAAAGATGCATTTGTTGAAAAAGTAGATGACTTTGTAAAGCAGCATGATGTATTAAAGAAACATTCAACAATTGTTGTAGGGGTTTCTGGTGGTCCTGACTCTTTGGCTCTTTTATATTATTTGTTAGAAAAAAGGGCAGAAAAACAGCTAGAAATTGTAGTAGCACATGTGGACCATATGTTTAGAGGCAATGAATCTTATGAGGATTTACAGTTTGTACAGGGTCTTTGCAAAGAGCTAGGAGTTATTTGTGAAACGCTAAGGATTAATGTGTCGCAATATCAACAGCAATATGGAATGAATGCACAAGTTGCAGCTAGAGAATGCAGATATGCATTTTTGGAAAGAATAATGAAGAAATATGCTGCGAGATATGTAGCTCTTGGTCACCATGGAGATGATCAAGTAGAGACGATTTTAATGCGCCTTGTACGAGGGAGTACTCCGAAAGGATACGCAGGAATTGCAGTGAAGCGATCTTTTCATAATGGATATTTAATTAGGCCGTTACTTGGGGTAACTAAGGAAGAAATTGTTGATTACTGTAATAAATTAAAAGTTATTCCGCGTATAGATCCGAGTAATAAAAAAGAAGTATATACAAGGAATCGATTACGTAAATATGTCCTTCCTTATTTGAAAGAAGAAAATCCACAAATGCATGAGAAATTTCAAAAATTTAGCGTGCAGATGCAAGAGGATGAGGCTTATTTGCAGGAATTAGCTTTTGAGAAAATGAATAAAGTAATTACAAAAAAAAGCGATAAACAAATTAGCTTATCAATTCCTGCCTTTGAATCCATGTCTATGCCTTTACAAAGAAGAGGGATTCAACTAATATTAAACTATCTTTATGAATATAAGATTCCATCTTCGCTTTCTTCTATACATATTGACAAGGTGATTGAATTTTTTAAGCGGGCACAACCTTCAGGTTCACTAGATTTTCCAGGTGGTTTGAAAATTGTTCGCACATACGAAGAATGTGGTTTTGGATTTAAACAAGAAATTGTTTCTCCTTTTTCGCAAGATTTATCAGTACCTGGGACAATTATATTGCCGAATGGGGATAAACTTGTAACAGAGGTGAGCGAAGATATACCGAGTAACATGAATGAAACAGTATTTGTTGCTAAGTATAATGATATATCGTATCCACTTCGTATTCGGTCTAGGGAAAATGGAGATCGCATGTCAATGCAAGGTATGGATGGTACAAAAAAGATAAAAGCTGTTTTTATCGAAGCGAAAGTACCAAAAGAAAAAAGAGAAGAATGGCCGATCGTCTGTGACGCAAGTGGAAATATTATTTGGGTACCCTTGTTGAAACGATCTGCGTTTGCTACTTCGAAAGAGCTAGCAAAGAAGGGTAAATACATGATTATTCACTACAAAAGCAAGGAGTCTTCCGGGAGGATAATGAAATGATGAATCAAGATATCGAAAAAGTATTAATTTCTGAAGAACAAATACAAGAAAAGGTGCACGAACTAGGTGCAGTTATTGCAGAGGATTACAAAAATACAGTACCTCTTGCGATTGGTGTACTAAAGGGTGCAATGCCATTTATGGCAGATTTATTAAAGAGAACAGATACATATCTTGAAATGGATTTTATGGCTGTATCTAGCTACGGTCACTCTACAGTTTCGACAGGCGAAGTAAAAATCTTAAAAGATCTTGATACTTCGGTAGAAGGTCGCGATATTTTAATCGTTGAAGATATTATTGATAGCGGTCTTACACTAAGCTATTTAGTGGACCTGTTTAAATATCGTAAAGCGAAATCTGTAAAAATTGTTACTTTATTAGATAAGCCAACAGGCCGTAAGGTTGATCTGAAAGCAGATTATGTTGGATTTACTGTTCCTCATGAATTTGTTGTAGGATATGGATTAGATTATAAAGAGCAGTACCGTAATCTTCCTTATGTAGGAGTATTAAAACCAAGTGTTTACTCAAATTAATTAAATATAGGCGTTACAATTGTATAGGAAATTTTTTTTATGTTACGATTTACTATAGTGTTTATGCCGTGAGAGGAGGTTAGGAATGAATCGTATCTTCCGTAATACCATCTTTTATTTACTGATATTCTTAGTAGTAATTGGAATCGTGAGCTATTTTAATGGTTCGACGCAAAAAACGACATCAGTTAGCTACGATAAATTTATTACTCAACTTGAAAAAGGTGAAGTGCGTAATGTGCAGCTTCAACCGAAAAATGGTGTGTTTGAGGTAAAGGGACAATTCAAGACTTCTAGCCAAGGAGAACAATTTGTTACTTATGCACCAAATACTGAGGAATTACAAAAGAAAATTAATGATAAAGCGCAAGGGGCTGAAGTTAAGTATCAACCAGCAGAAGAAACAAGTGCTTGGGTAACGTTCTTTACTTCTATCATTCCGTTTGTCATTATCTTCATTTTATTCTTCTTCTTATTAAACCAAGCTCAGGGCGGCGGTAGCCGTGTTATGAACTTCGGGAAAAGTAAGGCGAAGCTATACAATGATGAAAAGAAAAAAATTCGTTTCAGAGATGTTGCTGGAGCGGATGAAGAGAAACAAGAACTTGTTGAGGTAGTTGAATTCTTGAAAGACCCTCGTAAGTTCGCTGAAGTTGGTGCCCGTATTCCAAAGGGTGTTCTATTAGTGGGACCTCCAGGTACAGGTAAAACTTTACTAGCACGTGCTGTTGCAGGTGAAGCGGGCGTTCCGTTCTTCTCTATTAGTGGTTCTGACTTCGTAGAGATGTTCGTCGGTGTCGGTGCATCCCGTGTACGTGATTTATTTGAAAATGCAAAGAAAAATGCTCCTTGTATCATTTTCATTGATGAAATTGATGCAGTAGGACGTCAACGTGGCGCGGGTCTTGGCGGTGGTCATGATGAGCGTGAACAAACGTTGAACCAATTGCTTGTTGAAATGGATGGATTCGGTGCAAACGAAGGTATTATTATCATCGCTGCGACAAACCGTCCTGATATTCTTGATCCAGCGTTATTACGTCCAGGTCGTTTTGACCGTCAAATTACAGTAGATCGTCCAGATGTAAATGGTCGTGAAGCTGTACTTAAGGTACACGCTCGTAATAAACCGCTTGATGAGAATGTCAACTTAAGAGCAATTGCAACTCGTACACCAGGATTCTCTGGTGCCGATCTTGAAAACTTATTAAACGAAGCTGCTTTAGTAGCTGCGCGTCAAGATAAGAAGAAAATTGATATGAGTGACATCGATGAAGCGACGGATCGTGTTATTGCAGGTCCAGCTAAGAAAAGTCGTGTTATCTCTGAAAAAGAACGTAATATCGTTGCATTCCATGAGGCTGGCCATACTGTAATTGGTGTTGTCCTTGATGAAGCAGATATCGTTCATAAAGTAACAATTGTCCCTCGTGGTCAAGCTGGTGGATATGCGGTAATGCTTCCGAAGGAAGATCGTTACTTCATGACAAAACCAGAGTTACTTGATAAAATCACTGGTTTACTTGGTGGTCGAGTAGCTGAGGAGATTGTATTTGGTGAAGCAAGTACAGGTGCTCACAACGACTTCCAACGTGCGACTGGTATTGCAAGACGTATGGTTACAGAATTCGGGATGAGTGATAAACTTGGACCGATGCAATTTGGTAGCTCACAAGGTGGTCAGGTATTCTTAGGAAGAGACTTCCATTCAGAACAAAACTACAGTGATGCAATCGCGCATGAAATTGATGTGGAAATGCAAATAATTATTAAAGACTGTTATGCTCGTGCGAAACAAATTCTTACTGAAAAACGAGATAAGCTTGATATTATCGCGAAAACGTTACTTGAAGTAGAAACATTAGATGCAGAGCAAATTAATCATTTATATGATTATGGCAGATTACCTGAGCGTCCAACATCTTCAGATGATGTGAAAGTAAACATCAATATGAAGAAAGATGATGAAGATACAGAAGATAAGTAAGAAAAAAAGGAGTGACAATAGTCGCTCCTTTTTTTGTGGAATGAATTTAAGTGGCAAAAAAATTGAATGAAACTATTATTAAAAATTGAAATAGAGAGTAATCTTTTTGTACAATGATGAGTATAGAAAAACTGATTATATAAGTATGTGTGATATGATGTTTTTATAAGTTTTATACATACTGCGCAAATATAGATTAAATAAGATAAGTGGTGAGAATATGATTTTTGTATTGGATGTAGGGAACACAAATGCGGTACTAGGTGTGTTTGAAGAGGGGGAACTTCGTCAGCATTGGCGCATGGAAACAGATCGTCATAAAACAGAAGATGAGTATGGGATGCTTGTAAAGCAGTTACTTGAGCATGAAGGTCTTTCTTTTGAAGATGTGAAAGGTATTATTGTGTCTTCAGTCGTACCGCCAATTATGTTCGCTTTAGAGCGTATGTGTGAAAAGTATTTTAAAATTAAACCGCTTGTAGTGGGGCCTGGGATAAAAACTGGCTTGAATATTAAATATGAAAATCCACGTGAAGTAGGCGCGGACCGAATTGTAAATGCAGTAGCAGGAATCCACTTATATGGAAGTCCGCTTATTATTGTTGATTTTGGTACGGCTACTACATATTGTTATATTAACGAAGAGAAGCATTATATGGGTGGCGTCATTACGCCAGGAATTATGATTTCGGCAGAGGCTTTATATAGCAGGGCAGCAAAGCTTCCTCGTATTGAAATTACAAAACCGGGTAGTGTTATCGGGAAGAATACAGTAAGTGCAATGCAATCAGGTATTCTTTATGGATACGTTGGACAAGTGGAAGGTATTGTTAAGCGTATGAAGGAAGAAGCTAAGCAAGAACCGAAAGTTATTGCAACAGGTGGATTAGCAAAATTAATTTCAGAAGAATCAAATGTAATTGATATTGTAGATCCGTTTTTAACGTTAAAAGGTTTGTATATGTTATATGAGCGTAATGCAAATTTACAACATGAGAAGGGTGAATAAATAAGTATGAAAGATTATTTAGTAAAAGCGTTAGCGTTTAATGGAGAGGTTCGTGCTTATAGTGTACGTACAACAAATACAGTGAGTGAGGCGCAAAAGCGTCATGATACATGGAGAACAGCTTCAGCGGCACTTGGTCGTTCTTTAACTGCGGGTACAATGATGGGTGCTATGTTAAAAGGCGAGCAGAAGTTAACGATTAAAGTAGAGGGTAACGGCCCGATTGGTCCTATCTTAGTCGATGCTCATGCAAATGGGGATGTACGTGGTTATGTAACGAATCCGCATGTTGATTTTGAAGGAACGGAACAAGGGAAATTACGTGTATATCAAGCGGTAGGTACAGAAGGATTTGTAACGGTAATTAAAGATATCGGTATGCGTGAACCGTTTATTGGTCAATCTCCCATTGTTTCAGGAGAACTAGGGGAAGATTTCACATATTATTTCGCGGTTTCTGAGCAGACACCTTCTTCTGTAGGTGTTGGTGTTCTTGTAAATGGAGATGATAGCGTATTAGCGGCGGGTGGATTCATTCTTCAAATTATGCCAGGTGCGCAGGAAGAAACAATTTCATTTATTGAAGAGCGTCTTCAACAAATCCCGCCAGTATCACAATTAATCGAACAAGGTCTTTCTCCAGAAGAATTACTGTATGAAGTGCTTGGAGAAGATAAAGTGAAAGTGCTAGAAACAATGGATGTTCAATTTAATTGTACATGTTCACGCGAGCGTATTGAAAGTGTGCTAATTAGTTTAGGTAAAGCGGAGTTAGAACAAATTCGTGCAGAAGAAGAAGAGACGGAAGTTCACTGTCACTTCTGTAATGAACGACATAAATTCACTAAAGAAGATATTACAAGTCTAATTGAGAACCTGTAATAAAGAAGTTTAGGTGGAGAATCAGCCGCCCAAATGGATTGACAAACAGGGAATTTTCTGACAAAATCTAAATATAGATAAAACCAATAAAAATACTCGGTGTTAGGAGTGACAGGAATGCGAGTGGCACAATCAGTTTCAGAATTAATCGGGAAAACGCCGATCGTTAAGTTGAACCGCATCGTAGAATCAGACAGCGCAGATGTATACTTAAAATTAGAATTTATGAATCCGGGGAGCAGTGTTAAAGATCGTATCGCGTTAGCTATGATTGAAGATGCTGAAAATAAAGGATTATTAAAAGAGGGCGATACAATCATTGAGCCGACAAGTGGTAACACAGGTATTGGCTTAGCGATGGTAGCAGCTGCTAAAGGATATAAGGCAATTTTAGTAATGCCAGAAACAATGAGTATTGAGCGTCGTAATTTATTACGCGCTTACGGTGCTGAATTAGTATTGACTCCAGGACCTGAAGGAATGGGTGGAGCAATTCGAAAGGCAACTGAATTAGCAGAAGAACATGGGTACTTTATACCGCAACAGTTCCAAAATCAAGCGAATCCAGAAATCCATCGTATAACAACAGGTCCAGAAATTGTTGAACAGATGGGGGATCAATTAGATGCGTTTATCGCAGGTATTGGTACAGGTGGAACAATTACAGGTGCCGGTGAAGTGCTGAAAGAAGCTTATAAAGATATCAAAATTTACGCGGTAGAACCTGCGGATTCACCAGTATTATCTGGTGGAAAGCCAGGACCACATAAGATCCAAGGAATTGGAGCGGGGTTTGTTCCGGAGACATTGGATGTAGAGGTATATGATGAAATTATTCAAGTGAAAACGGAGCAAGCGTTCGAATATGCGAGAAGAGTGGCTAAAGAAGAAGGTATTTTAGTTGGTATCTCTTCGGGAGCAGTCGTTTATGCAGCGACAGAAGTTGCGAAGAAATTGGGTAAAGGGAAAAAGGTACTTGTTATTATCCCAAGTAACGGTGAACGTTATTTAAGTACACCACTTTATCAATTTGAGTCATAAGTGAATGTGATTTGAAAAGCATCCTTAAAAAAGGATGCTTTTTCTTTTTTGATTGGAAAAAGGAAAAGAGTGAATGACTAGAAAACTTCATGTAAAATAAGAAGTAGTATAATTAATTTATTTTCACTAGCCCTCAAGTATAATCATTCTCTATATAAATAATTTTATGTGGTTTGAGTTGATTGGCTTAAGAGGGTGGGATAACAGAAGACGGGGTGTTGATATGCAACGAAGAAAATCTTTAGCGCTTTCTATTCCATATCAGTTAGATTTCTTTAAGCAATATAAATTTCTTTCTCAGGATAAGCCGCAACATATTTTGTTAGAAAGTGGACGTGGTGGTCGTTATAATATTGTTGGGCTGGATCCAGTAGCGGTAATTCAGGGTAAGAATGAGACGTTACATATAAGTGAAAGTGGTAAGGAAACAATAAAGCGAGGGAATCCATTAGATTTAATGCAAGCGTATATGGAGAAATGGACAACGGATTATAATCCGGAGTACCCACCTTTTCAGGGTGGGGCAATTGGATACTTTAGTTATGATTGTATCCGTTATATTGAAAAACTTTCTTCTCTTGCGAAGGATGATATTAATATACCTGACATATTCTTTTTGTTATTTGATGACGTGTTTGTGTATGATCAACAGGAGAGAGTATTATGGATTATTACGCATTATGTAGATGAGTGTGAAGAGGCAGAAGAACGATTAAATGAATGGAAGGGTCTTTGGATGAAAGAAGCCCCCGAAGTGACTATGCCGTTTGAATCTCCTGAAAAGAAAAATGAAGCAGTCGCTTTTACGGAAGAGGGCTTTATGAAGGCCGTTGAACGTATTCAAGAATATATTGGAGCGGGTGATGTGTTTCAAGTAAACTTGTCGACAAGACAAGAAAGAACATTACAAACGCATCCACTAGAAATATATACAAGTCTTCGTGAAATTAATCCATCTCCATATATGGGTTACTTGGAGTTTGGAGATTTTCAAATTGTTAGTGCTTCGCCTGAATTGCTAATTAAAAAGCAAGGAAAAGAAGTGAGTACAAGACCGATTGCTGGTACGCGCTCTCGAGGAGCAAGTGAGCAAGAGGATGAAGAATTAGCGAAAGAATTAATTGAAAATGAAAAGGAAAGAGCAGAGCATGTAATGCTTGTGGATTTAGAACGAAATGACTTGGGCCGGGTTTGTAAATATGGCACTGTTGAAGTAGATGAATTTATGATAATTGAAAAATACTCACACGTTATGCATATTGTTTCTAATGTGCGTGGTGAGGTGGAAGCAGATAAAGATGCTTTCGATTTGGTGAAGGCTGTATTTCCTGGTGGGACAATTACCGGTGCCCCGAAAATACGTACGATGGAAATTATTGAAGAATTAGAACCTGTTCGCCGAGGAATTTATACAGGGTCAATTGGTTGGATTGGTTATTCTGGAGATACGGAATTGAATATTATAATTCGAACACTACTTGCTAAAGATGGACAAGCGCATGTGCAAGCTGGAGCGGGTATTGTAATTGATTCAAATCCAAAAAATGAATATAAAGAGTCGTTAAAAAAAGCAATCGCTTTATGGCGTGCAAAAGAAAGTAGCGAAGAAACGGTTAGGTGAGAGAAATGATATTAATGATTGATAATTATGATTCTTTTACATTTAATTTAGTGCAGTTTCTTGGAGAACTTGGACAAGAGCTTGTTGTTAGGCGTAATGATGAAGTGACTATTTCGGATATTGAGAATATGAAACCGGATTTTTTAATGATTTCGCCAGGTCCATGTAGTCCTAATGAGGCGGGAATCAGTATGGATGTTATTAAATATTTTGCAGGTAAGCTTCCGATTTTTGGGGTCTGTCTTGGACATCAATCAATTGCACAAGTATTTGGAGGGGATGTTGTCAGGGCAGAGCGTTTGATGCATGGAAAAACATCTTTAATGCATCATGATGGGCAGACGATTTTTTCTGATATCCCAAATCCATTTACCGCGACACGTTATCACTCTCTTATCGTTAAAAAAGAGACGTTACCGAATTGTTTAGAGATAACATCTTGGACTGAAGAAGGTGAAATTATGGCGCTTCGTCATAAAACGTTGCCGATTGAAGGGGTACAATTCCATCCGGAATCTATTATGACTTCTCACGGGAAAGAATTGCTACAGAATTTCATTCGCAAATATAGCCCAAGTGTGACATCGTGTTAATTTACGTAAATGGCGCGTATGTAGAAGCGAGTGAAGCGAAAATTTCTCCTTATGACCACGGTTACCTATATGGACTTGGGGTTTTTGAGACATTTCGTATTTATAATGGTCATCTCTTTTTATTGGATGATCATTATGAACGCTTAATGGATGCGCTCGATATATTGCAAATCAAATGGACAATGACAAAAGATGAAGTGATGCTTATTTTAAAGAATCTACTTGTTAAGAATGGGTTAAAGCATGCATATGTGCGCTTAAATGTATCGGCGGGTATAGATGAAATAGGATTACAAACGGAAGTATATGAAGAACCGTCTGTTATTGTTTTTATAAAACCTTTAGCAGCTCCAGGGAATGTAGTGGAAAAAGAAGGAGTTATTTTAAAGCAAGTGAGAAATACACCAGAGGGTGCATTTCGCTTGAAGTCCCATCATTATTTAAATAATATTTTAGGGAAACGCGAAATTGGAAATGTTGTGAATAAGGAAGGTATTTTTCTTACTGAAACAGGTTATGTTGCAGAGGGTATTGTTTCGAATCTCTTTTTTGTTAAAGGAGATATTTTATATACTCCTTCATTAGAAACAGGGATTTTAAACGGAATCACTCGTGCGTTTATTATAAAGGCTGCTGAAGAGCTAGATATAGAAGTAAAGGAAGGTTTCTTTACAAAAGATGAATTGCTTTCAGCGGATGAAGTGTTCGTAACGAACTCTATTCAAGAGATTGTCCCCCTTTATCGTATAGAGGAGAAAGATTTCCCGGGTAAAGTGGGAGTGGTTACAAAAAGACTTATGGATCTTTATGGAGTGCAGAGAGAGAAATTGTGGAGCAGAAATGAATTGCGAAGAGGAGATGTGTAGTTTGAAGTGGGATTATGATTTGCGCTGCGGCGAATATACATTGAACTTAAATGAAAAGACATTAATTATGGGGATTTTAAATGTAACGCCAGATTCATTTTCTGATGGTGGGAGTTACAACGAAGTAGATGCTGCGGTGCGACATGCGAAAGAAATGAAAAGTGAAGGTGTCCATATTATTGATATTGGCGGCGAATCTACCCGTCCGGGTTTCGCTAAAGTTTCAGTAGAAGAGGAAATAAAGCGAGTTGTTCCAATGATTCAGGCAGTGTCAAAAGAAGTAAAGCTACCTATTTCTATTGATACGTATAAAGCTGAGGTTGCGAAACAAGCGATTGAAGCTGGTGCTCATATTATTAATGATATTTGGGGAGCGAAGGCGGAACCGAGGATTGCTGAAGTTGCAGCCTATTATGATGTGCCTATTATCTTAATGCATAACCGAGATAATATGAATTACCGCAATTTAATAGCCGATATGATTGCTGATTTGTATGAAAGTATTAAAATTGCTAAAGATGCTGGTGTGCGAGATGAGAATATTATTTTAGACCCAGGTATCGGTTTTGCGAAAACACCTGAGCA
Source organism: Bacillus sp. TH50 (assembly GCF_016650565.1). Classification (NCBI taxonomy): domain Bacteria; kingdom Bacillati; phylum Bacillota; class Bacilli; order Caryophanales; family Bacillaceae; genus Bacillus; species Bacillus sp. TH50. The sequence continues at coordinate 3,073,107 of NZ_JAEKFM010000003.1, forward strand.
AAATTTAGAAGCGATGCGCAATTTAGAACAGTTAAATGTACTGGGTTACCCAGTTCTCTTAGGTACTTCAAGAAAGTCCTTTATTGGCCATGTGTTAGATTTACCAGTGGAGGAACGTCTTGAAGGAACGGGAGCTACCGTTTGTCTTGGTATTGAAAAGGGCTGTGAGTTTATCCGTGTTCATGATGTGAAAGAAATGGCGCGTATGGCTAAGATGATGGACGCGATGATTGGTAAGGGGGTAAAGTAATTGGATAAAATTTATATCCATGATATGGAGTTTTACGGTTATCATGGTGTATTCCCAGAAGAGAATAAATTAGGTCAGAGATTTAAAGTAGATTTAACGGTGGAGTTGGATTTAAAACGCGCAGGAGAAAGTGACGACTTAGAGCATTCTGTCAATTACGGGGAACTTTTTGAGCTGTGTAGAAAAGTTGTTGAAGATAGAACGTATAAGCTTGTAGAGAGTATCGCTGAAAATATCGCTACAGATATATTGAAACAATATGAGAGTATTTCACGGTGTACAATTAAGGTAATTAAACCGGATCCGCCGATACCAGGACATTATCGTGCTGTAGCGGTAGAAATTACGAGAGAGCGTCCATGAATAATATAGCGTACATTGCATTAGGTTCCAATATTGGGGAGCGTTATACTTATTTAACTGAAGCAATTCAGTTTTTAAATAAAAACCAGCATATCCAAGTTGATGATGTTTCGTCTGTATATGAAACTGATCCGGTTGGCTATACTGACCAAAATTGCTTTTTAAATTTAGTTATAAAAATTTCTACCAATTTATCACCGCAAGAATTATTGAAAGTAACACAAAGGGTAGAGAATGACCTAGGAAGAAAAAGGGAAATTAGATGGGGCCCGAGGACCATCGACCTTGACATTTTACTATATAATCAAGAAAATATTGAAGCAGAGAATCTTATTGTTCCGCATCCGCGGATGTTCGAAAGAGCTTTTGTTATCGTTCCGTTGTTAGAAATCAATCAAGATATAAAACAAGACATTTCACGTTCACAAGTAGAAGAAATGAAAAGGCGAGAGGGAGTAACGGTATGGAAGCAGAAAAATGGGGAAGACGCATTCGTGCTTTTCGAAAGCTAAAAGGCTATACGCAAGAAGGTTTTGCGAAAGAATTAGGGGTATCTGTATCGGTTTTAGGTGAAGTTGAGAGGGGCAATAGATCACCTTCCCAAGATTTTGTAGTAGAAGTCGCTAAAACATTAAACGTTTCAATAGACGAATTGATGCCAAAGTGACCGTAAAGGAAGGAGTAAGTCGGGTGTTAAAGATTGCAAATATTGAGATGAAAAATCCAGTTGTACTAGCACCGATGGCGGGAGTGTGTAACTCTGCATTCCGTTTGACGGTAAAAGAATTTGGTGCAGGTTTAGTTTGTGCTGAAATGGTAAGTGATAAGGCAATATTACTTAATAACAAAAGAACATTAGATATGTTATATATCGATGAGAGAGAAAAGCCATTAAGTTTACAAATTTTTGGTGGAGAGAAAGAAACTCTTGTAGATGCTGCGAAATACGTAGATAAATATACGACAGCAGACATTATTGATATTAATATGGGGTGCCCAGTACCAAAAATCACTAAGTGTGATGCAGGAGCAAAGTGGCTTTTAGACCCAAATAAAATATATGAGATGGTAGCGGCGGTTGTAGATGCTGTTGAAAAGCCAGTTACAGTTAAAATGCGTATTGGTTGGGATGAAGAACATATTTTCGCAATAGAAAATGCTAGAGCTGTTGAGCGTGCTGGTGGACAAGCGATAGCTGTTCATGGGCGTACACGAGTGCAAATGTATGAAGGTAAAGCGGATTGGAATATTATTAAACAAGTAAAGCAGGCTGTAAATATTCCGGTTATCGGAAATGGTGATGTCGAAACACCACAAGATGCAAAGCGTATGCTTGATGAAATTGGTGTAGATGGTGTTATGATTGGTCGCGCTGCTCTTGGAGATCCGTGGATGATTTATCGTACGGTAAAGTATTTAGAGACAGGTGAGTTAATGCCGGAACCAACAGTGCGTGAGAAAATTGATGTATGTATGTTGCATCTAGATCGTCTTATCGATTTAAAGAACGAAAATGTTGCCGTAAGAGAGATGAGAAAGCATGCAGCTTGGTATTTAAAAGGTGTTCGTGGTAATGCGAGTGTGCGTAATGGTATCAATACTTGCGACACACGTGAAGACCTTGCGAATGTATTAGGTGCATTTGTAGAAGAAGTAGAAGCGAAACAACAAACAATTTATGTTGGTTAATAAGGGGGCATAGGAGATTGACATTCTTCTATACACTTCCTATAATTACGTGAAAGAAAGAAGAACTGCCAGTTAGTTGCTGGCAGTTTTTCTAGTTGAGTAGAAAATGCTATACTGTATATATTGTAAAAATTAATAGAGCTGGAGTGATATTAATATCATGGATAACATGAACCACGAAGAATTAAACGACCAATTGCTTGTTCGTCGTGAAAAGCTACATAATTTACGTGAGCAAGGAATCGATCCGTTCGGTAAACGATTTGAACGCACAAATTCAACAACTGACTTAGTAAGTCTATATGGAGAATTCTCTAAAGAAGAATTAGAAGAGAAAGAAATCACTGTTTCTATCGCTGGTCGTATTATGACAAAACGCGGTAAAGGAAAAGCGGGATTTGCGCATATTCAAGATTTACAGGGGCAAGTTCAAATTTATGTTCGTAAAGATACTGTTGGAGATGAAGAGTACGAGTTATTTACGACAGCAGATTTAGGTGACTTAGTAGGTATTGAAGGTAAAGTGTTCAAAACAAACGTTGGAGAACTTTCAGTAAAAGCAATAGGATTTACACTTTTAACGAAATCCCTTCGTCCATTACCGGATAAATACCATGGATTAAAAGATGTTGAACAACGCTATCGTCAACGTTACTTGGATTTAATTACAAGTATGGAAAGCCGTGAAACGTTCGTTACCCGTAGTAAAATCATTCGTGAAATGAGAAGATATTTAGATGACAACGGTTATCTTGAAGTGGAAACGCCTATGATGCACGCGATTGCAGGTGGAGCGTCTGCTCGTCCTTTCACTACACACCATAATGCGTTAGATATGGAATTATATATGCGTATCGCAATTGAACTTCATTTAAAACGTCTTATTGTGGGTGGATTAGAAAAGGTTTATGAGATCGGCCGTGTATTCCGTAATGAGGGTGTATCAACTCGTCATAACCCTGAGTTTACGATGATTGAATTATATGAAGCGTACGCTGATTATAATGATATTATGAAACTAACAGAAAATATGGTTGCTCATATCGCGAAAAAAGTATTGGGTACAACAACAATCCAATATGGTGATTATGAAATTAATCTAGAGCCAGAATGGACACGTCTTCATATGGTAGATGCAATTAAGCAACACTCTGGAGCAGATTTCTGGAATCCAATGAGTGTAGAAGAAGCGCGTGAACTTGCAAAAGAACATAATGTGGAAATTAAGAATACAATGGAAGTTGGTCATATTATTAATGAGTTCTTCGAACAAAAAGTAGAAGATAAATTAATCCAACCAACATTTATTTACGGTCATCCGGTAGAAATTTCGCCACTTGCGAAAAAGAATGACGAAGATCCACGATTCACAGATCGTTTCGAGTTATTTATCGTTGCGCGTGAACATGCAAATGCATTCACTGAGTTAAATGATCCAATCGATCAAAAAGAACGTTTTGAAGCTCAACTAAAAGAGCGCGAGCAAGGTAATGACGAAGCTCACATGATGGATGATGATTATATCGAAGCTCTTGAGTACGGTATGCCTCCTACGGGTGGGTTAGGAATCGGTATTGATCGTCTTGTTATGTTATTAACAAACGCACCATCTATTCGTGACGTACTATTATTCCCAGCTATGCGCCATAAACAAGACTAAGCTTTGGAGATTTCTCCAAAGCTTTTTTTATTTCTTTATTTGAGGGGAGAGAAACCTTCTATTAAAAGGAAAGCGAGATTATTGCTCGTTAAGTGGATGCCAGATTAAAAAACTATACTTATATAGAAGAAAGTTGCTGTTTTTATGCTTTTTTACTAAGTTAAAAATTTTATTAGAAAAACTATTGCATTTCATTTTTCTACATGATATATTAATAACCGTCGCTGATGCGGAAACGCAGAAAACGACAAAAAAGAAATTGAAAAACTTAGTTGACATCGAAAAATGAAGATGTTAACATAAGGAAGTCGCAAATGAGCGACTAAGTAGTTCTTTGAAAACTGAACGAAACAAACAACGTAAACGTCAATTTTTATTTTTAGATGCTAGACAAACTAACTTTATTGGAGAGTTTGATCCTGGCTCAGGATGAACGCTGGCGGCGTGCCTAATACATGCAAGTCGAGCGAATGGATTAAGAGCTTGCTCTTATGAAGTTAGCGGCGGACGGGTGAGTAACACGTGGGTAACCTACCCATAAGACTGGGATAACTCCGGGAAACCGGGGCTAATACCGGATAATATTTTGAACTGCATAGTTCGAAATTGAAAGGCGGCTTCGGCTGTCACTTATGGATGGACCCGCGTCGCATTAGCTAGTTGGTGAGGTAACGGCTCACCAAGGCGACGATGCGTAGCCGACCTGAGAGGGTGATCGGCCACACTGGGACTGAGACACGGCCCAGACTCCTACGGGAGGCAGCAGTAGGGAATCTTCCGCAATGGACGAAAGTCTGACGGAGCAACGCCGCGTGAGTGATGAAGGCTTTCGGGTCGTAAAACTCTGTTGTTAGGGAAGAACAAGTGCTAGTTGAATAAGCTGGCACCTTGACGGTACCTAACCAGAAAGCCACGGCTAACTACGTGCCAGCAGCCGCGGTAATACGTAGGTGGCAAGCGTTATCCGGAATTATTGGGCGTAAAGCGCGCGCAGGTGGTTTCTTAAGTCTGATGTGAAAGCCCACGGCTCAACCGTGGAGGGTCATTGGAAACTGGGAGACTTGAGTGCAGAAGAGGAAAGTGGAATTCCATGTGTAGCGGTGAAATGCGTAGAGATATGGAGGAACACCAGTGGCGAAGGCGACTTTCTGGTCTGTAACTGACACTGAGGCGCGAAAGCGTGGGGAGCAAACAGGATTAGATACCCTGGTAGTCCACGCCGTAAACGATGAGTGCTAAGTGTTAGAGGGTTTCCGCCCTTTAGTGCTGAAGTTAACGCATTAAGCACTCCGCCTGGGGAGTACGGCCGCAAGGCTGAAACTCAAAGGAATTGACGGGGGCCCGCACAAGCGGTGGAGCATGTGGTTTAATTCGAAGCAACGCGAAGAACCTTACCAGGTCTTGACATCCTCTGAAAACTCTAGAGATAGAGCTTCTCCTTCGGGAGCAGAGTGACAGGTGGTGCATGGTTGTCGTCAGCTCGTGTCGTGAGATGTTGGGTTAAGTCCCGCAACGAGCGCAACCCTTGATCTTAGTTGCCATCATTAAGTTGGGCACTCTAAGGTGACTGCCGGTGACAAACCGGAGGAAGGTGGGGATGACGTCAAATCATCATGCCCCTTATGACCTGGGCTACACACGTGCTACAATGGACGGTACAAAGAGCTGCAAGACCGCGAGGTGGAGCTAATCTCATAAAACCGTTCTCAGTTCGGATTGTAGGCTGCAACTCGCCTACATGAAGCTGGAATCGCTAGTAATCGCGGATCAGCATGCCGCGGTGAATACGTTCCCGGGCCTTGTACACACCGCCCGTCACACCACGAGAGTTTGTAACACCCGAAGTCGGTGGGGTAACCTTTATGGAGCCAGCCGCCTAAGGTGGGACAGATGATTGGGGTGAAGTCGTAACAAGGTAGCCGTATCGGAAGGTGCGGCTGGATCACCTCCTTTCTATGGAGAATTGATGAACGCAGTTCATCAATAAACGTTGACTTGTTTTGTTTCGTTCAGTTTTGAGAGAACTATCTCTCAAGTTTAAATGTATGTTCTTTGAAAACTAGATAACAGTGTAGCTCATATTTTTTTAATTTTAGTTTGGTTAAGTTAGAAAGGGCGCACGGTGGATGCCTTGACACTAGGAGTCGATGAAGGACGGGACTAACGCCGATATGCTTCGGGGAGCTGTAAGTAAGCTTTGATCCGAAGATTTCCGAATGGGGAAACCCACTATACGTAATGGTATGGTATCCTTACCTGAATACATAGGGTATGGAAGACAGACCCAGGGAACTGAAACATCTAAGTACCTGGAGGAAGAGAAAGCAAATGCGATTTCCTGAGTAGCGGCGAGCGAAACGGAATCTAGCCCAAACCAAGAGGCTTGCCTCTTGGGGTTGTAGGACATTCTATACGGAGTTACAAAGGAACGAGGTAGACGAAGCGACCTGGAAAGGTCCGTCACAGAGGGTAATAACCCCGTAGTCGAAACTTCGTTCTCTCTTGAATGTATCCTGAGTACGGCGGAACACGTGAAATTCCGTCGGAATCTGGGAGGACCATCTCCCAAGGCTAAATACTCCCTAGTGATCGATAGTGAACCAGTACCGTGAGGGAAAGGTGAAAAGCACCCCGGAAGGGGAGTGAAAGAGATCCTGAAACCGTGTGCCTACAAATAGTCAGAGCCCGTTAATGGGTGATGGCGTGCCTTTTGTAGAATGAACCGGCGAGTTACGATCCCGTGCGAGGTTAAGCTGAAGAGGCGGAGCCGCAGCGAAAGCGAGTCTGAATAGGGCGTTTAGTACGTGGTCGTAGACCCGAAACCAGGTGATCTACCCATGTCCAGGGTGAAGTTCAGGTAACACTGAATGGAGGCCCGAACCCACGCACGTTGAAAAGTGCGGGGATGAGGTGTGGGTAGCGGAGAAATTCCAATCGAACCTGGAGATAGCTGGTTCTCCCCGAAATAGCTTTAGGGCTAGCCTTAAGTGTAAGAGTCTTGGAGGTAGAGCACTGATTGAACTAGGGGTCCTCATCGGATTACCGAATTCAGTCAAACTCCGAATGCCAATGACTTATCCTTAGGAGTCAGACTGCGAGTGATAAGATCCGTAGTCAAGAGGGAAACAGCCCAGATCGCCAGCTAAGGTCCCAAAGTGTGTATTAAGTGGAAAAGGATGTGGAGTTGCTTAGACAACTAGGATGTTGGCTCAGAAGCAGCCACCATTTAAAGAGTGCGTAATAGCTCACTAGTCGAGTGACTCTGCGCCGAAAATGTACCGGGGCTAAATACACCACCGAAGCTGCGAATTGATACCAATGGTATCAGTGGTAGGGGAGCGTTCTAAGTGCAGTGAAGTCAGACCGGAAGGACTGGTGGAGCGCTTAGAAGTGAGAATGCCGGTATGAGTAGCGAAAGACGGGTGAGAATCCCGTCCACCGAATGCCTAAGGTTTCCTGAGGAAGGCTCGTCCGCTCAGGGTTAGTCAGGACCTAAGCCGAGGCCGACAGGCGTAGGCGATGGACAACAGGTTGATATTCCTGTACCACCTCTTTATCGTTTGAGCAATGGAGGGACGCAGAAGGATAGAAGAAGCGTGCGATTGGTTGTGCACGTCCAAGCAGTTAGGCTGATAAGTAGGCAAATCCGCTTATCGTGAAGGCTGAGCTGTGATGGGGAAGCTCCTTATGGAGCGAAGTCTTTGATTCCCCGCTGCCAAGAAAAGCTTCTAGCGAGATAAAAGGTGCCTGTACCGCAAACCGACACAGGTAGGCGAGGAGAGAATCCTAAGGTGTGCGAGAGAACTCTGGTTAAGGAACTCGGCAAAATGACCCCGTAACTTCGGGAGAAGGGGTGCTTTCTTAACGGAAAGCCGCAGTGAATAGGCCCAAGCGACTGTTTAGCAAAAACACAGGTCTCTGCGAAGCCGTAAGGCGAAGTATAGGGGCTGACACCTGCCCGGTGCTGGAAGGTTAAGGAGAGGGGTTAGCGTAAGCGAAGCTCTGAACTGAAGCCCCAGTAAACGGCGGCCGTAACTATAACGGTCCTAAGGTAGCGAAATTCCTTGTCGGGTAAGTTCCGACCCGCACGAAAGGTGTAACGATTTGGGCACTGTCTCAACCAGAGACTCGGTGAAATTATAGTACCTGTGAAGATGCAGGTTACCCGCGACAGGACGGAAAGACCCCGTGGAGCTTTACTGTAGCCTGATATTGAATTTTGGTACAGTTTGTACAGGATAGGCGGGAGCCATTGAAACCGGAGCGCTAGCTTCGGTGGAGGCGCTGGTGGGATACCGCCCTGACTGTATTGAAATTCTAACCTACGGGTCTTATCGACCCGGGAGACAGTGTCAGGTGGGCAGTTTGACTGGGGCGGTCGCCTCCTAAAGTGTAACGGAGGCGCCCAAAGGTTCCCTCAGAATGGTTGGAAATCATTCGTAGAGTGCAAAGGCATAAGGGAGCTTGACTGCGAGACCTACAAGTCGAGCAGGGACGAAAGTCGGGCTTAGTGATCCGGTGGTTCCGCATGGAAGGGCCATCGCTCAACGGATAAAAGCTACCCCGGGGATAACAGGCTTATCTCCCCCAAGAGTCCACATCGACGGGGAGGTTTGGCACCTCGATGTCGGCTCATCGCATCCTGGGGCTGTAGTCGGTCCCAAGGGTTGGGCTGTTCGCCCATTAAAGCGGTACGCGAGCTGGGTTCAGAACGTCGTGAGACAGTTCGGTCCCTATCCGTCGTGGGCGCAGGAAATTTGAGAGGAGCTGTCCTTAGTACGAGAGGACCGGGATGGACGCACCGCTGGTGTACCAGTTGTTCTGCCAAGGGCATAGCTGGGTAGCTATGTGCGGAAGGGATAAGTGCTGAAAGCATCTAAGCATGAAGCCCCCCTCAAGATGAGATTTCCCATAGCGTAAGCTAGTAAGATCCCTGAAAGATGATCAGGTTGATAGGTTCGAGGTGGAAGCATGGTGACATGTGGAGCTGACGAATACTAATAGATCGAGGACTTAACCATATAATATGAAGCGCTGTTATCTAGTTTTGAAAGAATATAAAAAACTTATTGACTTTCAAAAGTAAATAAGTTATAATAATTCTTGTCTTAAATGAATACAGTCTGGTAATGATGGCAGAGAGGCCACACCCGTTCCCATACCGAACACGGAAGTTAAGCTCTCTAGCGCCGATGGTAGTTGGGACCTTGTCCCTGTGAGAGTAGGACGTTGCCAGGCAATTCGGAGGATTAGCTCAGCTGGGAGAGCACCTGCCTTACAAGCAGGGGGTCGGCGGTTCGATCCCGTCATCCTCCACCATTTAGCCGACTTAGCTCAATTGGTAGAGCAACTGACTTGTAATCAGTAGGTTGGGGGTTCAAGTCCTCTAGTCGGCACCAGTTTTTATTGCAAGAGCCATTAGCTCAGTTGGTAGAGCATCTGACTTTTAATCAGAGGGTCGAAGGTTCGAATCCTTCATGGCTCACCATTTTAATGAAATATGCGGGTGTGGCGGAATTGGCAGACGCACTAGACTTAGGATCTAGCGCCTTTGGCGTGGGGGTTCGACTCCCTTCACCCGCACTTTTAATAAAATAACTCAAACATGTCTTGCGGAAGTAGTTCAGTGGTAGAATACAACCTTGCCAAGGTTGGGGTCGCGGGTTCGAATCCCGTCTTCCGCTCCAATTTTCAGTATGACATGCCGGGGTGGCGGAACAGGCAGACGCACAGGACTTAAAATCCTGCGGTGGGTGACCACCGTGCGGGTTCGACCCCCGCCCTCGGCACCATATGCGCCCGTAGCTCAATTGGATAGAGCGTTTGACTACGGATCAAGAGGTTAGGGGTTCGACTCCTCTCGGGCGCGTTTTCTTTCGGGAAGTGGCTCAGCTTGGTAGAGCACCTGGTTTGGGACCAGGGGGTCGCAGGTTCAAATCCTGTCTTCCCGATACTTGTTTGGGGCCTTAGCTCAGCTGGGAGAGCGCCTGCCTTGCACGCAGGAGGTCAGCGGTTCGATCCCGCTAGGCTCCACCAAAAAAGTTCTTTGAAAACTGAACGAAACAAACAACGTAAACGTCAATTTTTATTTTTAGATGCTAGACAAACTAACTTTATTGGAGAGTTTGATCCTGGCTCAGGATGAACGCTGGCGGCGTGCCTAATACATGCAAGTCGAGCGAATGGATTAAGAGCTTGCTCTTATGAAGTTAGCGGCGGACGGGTGAGTAACACGTGGGTAACCTACCCATAAGACTGGGATAACTCCGGGAAACCGGGGCTAATACCGGATAATATTTTGAACTGCATAGTTCGAAATTGAAAGGCGGCTTCGGCTGTCACTTATGGATGGACCCGCGTCGCATTAGCTAGTTGGTGAGGTAACGGCTCACCAAGGCGACGATGCGTAGCCGACCTGAGAGGGTGATCGGCCACACTGGGACTGAGACACGGCCCAGACTCCTACGGGAGGCAGCAGTAGGGAATCTTCCGCAATGGACGAAAGTCTGACGGAGCAACGCCGCGTGAGTGATGAAGGCTTTCGGGTCGTAAAACTCTGTTGTTAGGGAAGAACAAGTGCTAGTTGAATAAGCTGGCACCTTGACGGTACCTAACCAGAAAGCCACGGCTAACTACGTGCCAGCAGCCGCGGTAATACGTAGGTGGCAAGCGTTATCCGGAATTATTGGGCGTAAAGCGCGCGCAGGTGGTTTCTTAAGTCTGATGTGAAAGCCCACGGCTCAACCGTGGAGGGTCATTGGAAACTGGGAGACTTGAGTGCAGAAGAGGAAAGTGGAATTCCATGTGTAGCGGTGAAATGCGTAGAGATATGGAGGAACACCAGTGGCGAAGGCGACTTTCTGGTCTGTAACTGACACTGAGGCGCGAAAGCGTGGGGAGCAAACAGGATTAGATACCCTGGTAGTCCACGCCGTAAACGATGAGTGCTAAGTGTTAGAGGGTTTCCGCCCTTTAGTGCTGAAGTTAACGCATTAAGCACTCCGCCTGGGGAGTACGGCCGCAAGGCTGAAACTCAAAGGAATTGACGGGGGCCCGCACAAGCGGTGGAGCATGTGGTTTAATTCGAAGCAACGCGAAGAACCTTACCAGGTCTTGACATCCTCTGAAAACTCTAGAGATAGAGCTTCTCCTTCGGGAGCAGAGTGACAGGTGGTGCATGGTTGTCGTCAGCTCGTGTCGTGAGATGTTGGGTTAAGTCCCGCAACGAGCGCAACCCTTGATCTTAGTTGCCATCATTAAGTTGGGCACTCTAAGGTGACTGCCGGTGACAAACCGGAGGAAGGTGGGGATGACGTCAAATCATCATGCCCCTTATGACCTGGGCTACACACGTGCTACAATGGACGGTACAAAGAGCTGCAAGACCGCGAGGTGGAGCTAATCTCATAAAACCGTTCTCAGTTCGGATTGTAGGCTGCAACTCGCCTACATGAAGCTGGAATCGCTAGTAATCGCGGATCAGCATGCCGCGGTGAATACGTTCCCGGGCCTTGTACACACCGCCCGTCACACCACGAGAGTTTGTAACACCCGAAGTCGGTGGGGTAACCTTTATGGAGCCAGCCGCCTAAGGTGGGACAGATGATTGGGGTGAAGTCGTAACAAGGTAGCCGTATCGGAAGGTGCGGCTGGATCACCTCCTTTCTATGGAGAATTGATGAACGCAGTTCATCAATAAACGTTGACTTGTTTTGTTTCGTTCAGTTTTGAGAGAACTATCTCTCAAGTTTAAATGTATGTTCTTTGAAAACTAGATAACAGTGTAGCTCATATTTTTTTAATTTTAGTTTGGTTAAGTTAGAAAGGGCGCACGGTGGATGCCTTGACACTAGGAGTCGATGAAGGACGGGACTAACGCCGATATGCTTCGGGGAGCTGTAAGTAAGCTTTGATCCGAAGATTTCCGAATGGGGAAACCCACTATACGTAATGGTATGGTATCCTTACCTGAATACATAGGGTATGGAAGACAGACCCAGGGAACTGAAACATCTAAGTACCTGGAGGAAGAGAAAGCAAATGCGATTTCCTGAGTAGCGGCGAGCGAAACGGAATCTAGCCCAAACCAAGAGGCTTGCCTCTTGGGGTTGTAGGACATTCTATACGGAGTTACAAAGGAACGAGGTAGACGAAGCGACCTGGAAAGGTCCGTCACAGAGGGTAATAACCCCGTAGTCGAAACTTCGTTCTCTCTTGAATGTATCCTGAGTACGGCGGAACACGTGAAATTCCGTCGGAATCTGGGAGGACCATCTCCCAAGGCTAAATACTCCCTAGTGATCGATAGTGAACCAGTACCGTGAGGGAAAGGTGAAAAGCACCCCGGAAGGGGAGTGAAAGAGATCCTGAAACCGTGTGCCTACAAATAGTCAGAGCCCGTTAATGGGTGATGGCGTGCCTTTTGTAGAATGAACCGGCGAGTTACGATCCCGTGCGAGGTTAAGCTGAAGAGGCGGAGCCGCAGCGAAAGCGAGTCTGAATAGGGCGTTTAGTACGTGGTCGTAGACCCGAAACCAGGTGATCTACCCATGTCCAGGGTGAAGTTCAGGTAACACTGAATGGAGGCCCGAACCCACGCACGTTGAAAAGTGCGGGGATGAGGTGTGGGTAGCGGAGAAATTCCAATCGAACCTGGAGATAGCTGGTTCTCCCCGAAATAGCTTTAGGGCTAGCCTTAAGTGTAAGAGTCTTGGAGGTAGAGCACTGATTGAACTAGGGGTCCTCATCGGATTACCGAATTCAGTCAAACTCCGAATGCCAATGACTTATCCTTAGGAGTCAGACTGCGAGTGATAAGATCCGTAGTCAAGAGGGAAACAGCCCAGATCGCCAGCTAAGGTCCCAAAGTGTGTATTAAGTGGAAAAGGATGTGGAGTTGCTTAGACAACTAGGATGTTGGCTCAGAAGCAGCCACCATTTAAAGAGTGCGTAATAGCTCACTAGTCGAGTGACTCTGCGCCGAAAATGTACCGGGGCTAAATACACCACCGAAGCTGCGAATTGATACCAATGGTATCAGTGGTAGGGGAGCGTTCTAAGTGCAGTGAAGTCAGACCGGAAGGACTGGTGGAGCGCTTAGAAGTGAGAATGCCGGTATGAGTAGCGAAAGACGGGTGAGAATCCCGTCCACCGAATGCCTAAGGTTTCCTGAGGAAGGCTCGTCCGCTCAGGGTTAGTCAGGACCTAAGCCGAGGCCGACAGGCGTAGGCGATGGACAACAGGTTGATATTCCTGTACCACCTCTTTATCGTTTGAGCAATGGAGGGACGCAGAAGGATAGAAGAAGCGTGCGATTGGTTGTGCACGTCCAAGCAGTTAGGCTGATAAGTAGGCAAATCCGCTTATCGTGAAGGCTGAGCTGTGATGGGGAAGCTCCTTATGGAGCGAAGTCTTTGATTCCCCGCTGCCAAGAAAAGCTTCTAGCGAGATAAAAGGTGCCTGTACCGCAAACCGACACAGGTAGGCGAGGAGAGAATCCTAAGGTGTGCGAGAGAACTCTGGTTAAGGAACTCGGCAAAATGACCCCGTAACTTCGGGAGAAGGGGTGCTTTCTTAACGGAAAGCCGCAGTGAATAGGCCCAAGCGACTGTTTAGCAAAAACACAGGTCTCTGCGAAGCCGTAAGGCGAAGTATAGGGGCTGACACCTGCCCGGTGCTGGAAGGTTAAGGAGAGGGGTTAGCGTAAGCGAAGCTCTGAACTGAAGCCCCAGTAAACGGCGGCCGTAACTATAACGGTCCTAAGGTAGCGAAATTCCTTGTCGGGTAAGTTCCGACCCGCACGAAAGGTGTAACGATTTGGGCACTGTCTCAACCAGAGACTCGGTGAAATTATAGTACCTGTGAAGATGCAGGTTACCCGCGACAGGACGGAAAGACCCCGTGGAGCTTTACTGTAGCCTGATATTGAATTTTGGTACAGTTTGTACAGGATAGGCGGGAGCCATTGAAACCGGAGCGCTAGCTTCGGTGGAGGCGCTGGTGGGATACCGCCCTGACTGTATTGAAATTCTAACCTACGGGTCTTATCGACCCGGGAGACAGTGTCAGGTGGGCAGTTTGACTGGGGCGGTCGCCTCCTAAAGTGTAACGGAGGCGCCCAAAGGTTCCCTCAGAATGGTTGGAAATCATTCGTAGAGTGCAAAGGCATAAGGGAGCTTGACTGCGAGACCTACAAGTCGAGCAGGGACGAAAGTCGGGCTTAGTGATCCGGTGGTTCCGCATGGAAGGGCCATCGCTCAACGGATAAAAGCTACCCCGGGGATAACAGGCTTATCTCCCCCAAGAGTCCACATCGACGGGGAGGTTTGGCACCTCGATGTCGGCTCATCGCATCCTGGGGCTGTAGTCGGTCCCAAGGGTTGGGCTGTTCGCCCATTAAAGCGGTACGCGAGCTGGGTTCAGAACGTCGTGAGACAGTTCGGTCCCTATCCGTCGTGGGCGCAGGAAATTTGAGAGGAGCTGTCCTTAGTACGAGAGGACCGGGATGGACGCACCGCTGGTGTACCAGTTGTTCTGCCAAGGGCATAGCTGGGTAGCTATGTGCGGAAGGGATAAGTGCTGAAAGCATCTAAGCATGAAGCCCCCCTCAAGATGAGATTTCCCATAGCGTAAGCTAGTAAGATCCCTGAAAGATGATCAGGTTGATAGGTTCGAGGTGGAAGCATGGTGACATGTGGAGCTGACGAATACTAATAGATCGAGGACTTAACCATATAATATGAAGCAACGTTATCTAGTTTTGAAGGAATATACCTTCATCAGTTTGGTGATGATGGCAGAGAGGTCACACCCGTTCCCATACCGAACACGGAAGTTAAGCTCTCTAGCGCCGATGGTAGTTGGGACCTTGTCCCTGTGAGAGTAGGACG
>NZ_JAEKFM010000004.1:0-189498 GCF_016650565.1 Bacillus sp. TH50
CAAAATAAAAACACAAGTCTTTTGACTTGTGTTTTTTCGTGTTTCTTTTTACAATTCATAGTAATTTAAAAAATCTTTACTTAAAGAATCGTCCTTTTGATTAAAGACAGGGAAATGTGGCTAGGATAGTGAATAAGCAAAAGAGTTGCAAATTTTTTTAATACGTATATAATTAAAGTCAAAGATAGTCAAAGTCAATAAAGGTGGCGGATAAATGAGAAATATATCTGATATCATTGAGAAATATCTAAAGCAAGTTATTGACTTAAGCAATAATAATGCGATTGAAATCAAGAGGAATGAGGTCGCTGATCGATTCGATTGTGTGCCGTCTCAAATCAACTATGTAATCAATACCCGTTTTACGTTAGAAAGAGGATTCGTAGTAGAAAGTAAACGAGGTGGAGGAGGTTACATTCGCATTATAAAAGTCAAACTGCATGATGATATAGACATTATTGATCAAATGCTTCATATGATTGATCATAGCGTTGCACAAGGAAATGCAGAAAGCATGATTATACGTTTAATAGAAGAGGGTATTATAACAAATCGTGAAGCTAAACTTATGTTAAGCGTACTAGATCGTTCTGTATTATTAATGGATGTTCCTTCTCGAGATGAACTTAGGGCTCGAATATTATGCGCAATGTTAAGAACACTGAAATATAAATAAATATAACTTTTGTTAAGAATGATAGCTAAGATAATGCAGTTTAATATTGTAGGGATTTTGAAAGATGACATGTGCTTTTACTAAATGGATTAAGGAAAGAGAACAATCTAGTAATGTATGAAAAGTATCATGAGATAGATCGTTCCTGTTGTAAAGGTGGGGGATAGCGATGACTTGTCAAAACTGTAATATAAGACCAGCAACTTTACATTATACAAAAGTAATCAACGGAAAAAAGGCGGAAGTTCATCTTTGCGAGCAATGTGCAGAACAAAGTGGCTATACGTCTTTCTTTCAATCACCGCAGTCTAATTTTTCATTCCATGACCTATTAGCCGGATTATTGCATAGTGAACCGGCAATGTTTGAAGAAGGGCAAGATGCATTTTCAAATACAAATATATCAAGATGTCCGAATTGTAAGATGACATATGAACAATTTACAAAAGTGGGACGCTTTGGATGTGCTTCTTGTTACGATACATTTAAGGGGCATTTAAAACCGTTGTTAAAACGTCTTCACGGTGGGCATACGGATCATTGTGGAAAAATTCCTGAACTTATAGAAGGAAATATCTACTTAAAGAAAGAATTAGATGAACTAAAACTCAATCTGAAACAATATGTACAGAAAGAGGAATTTGAGAAAGCGGCTGAAGTACGAGATAAAATTCGAGGTCTTGTAAATCAGCTTAGTGAGCATAGAGAGGGGGAATAGTTCTATGTCACTGGACAGAATCATGAATGAAGCGATTAGTCCATGGATGAAGGGAGATGGCCCTGATTCTGATATTGTTTTAAGTAGTCGAATTCGTTTGGCTCGTAATTTTAAAAAATATCAATTCTCTACTATGCAAAACGAGGAAGAAGCTAAGCAGATTCATGAGTTATTTAAGAAGAAGTTTATAAAAAAAACTGTAGAACCTTTTGGGGAGTTTGAACTATTAAAAATGAATGAATTAAATCCTCTTCAAAGGAGAGTTTTAGTTGAGAAGCATTTAATTAGTCCAAATCTTGCAGGAACAGAATACGGAGCATGCCTACTATCAGAAAGTGAACATATAAGTATCATGCTTAATGAAGAGGATCATGTTAGGATTCAGTGCCTATTTTCAGGTTTACAGTTATCAGAGGCGCTTCAAAGTGCCAATCAAATAGATAATTGGATCGAGGAGCAGGTTGAATATGCTTTTGATGAATCGCTTGGATATATTACGAGTTGCCCCACTAACGTCGGTACAGGATTAAGGGCTTCGGTAATGATTCATTTGCCGGGACTGGTTTTAACGAAAAGAATTAACCGTATTATACAAGTAATTCAAAAATTAGGGTTAGTAGTAAGAGGAATATACGGTGAAGGTAGCGAAGCGTTAGGTAATATATTTCAAGTGTCAAATCAAATGACACTAGGGAAATCAGAAGAAGATATTATTGCAGATTTAAAGAGTGTCATTCAACAAATCATCCATCAAGAAAAAACGGCTAGAGAATTAATTGTACAAAATTCAAGCATTGAGCTTGAAGATAAAGTATATCGTTCTTACGGAATACTAGCTAACAGTCGTTTAATTCAATCTGCAGAAGCAGCCACTTGCTTATCAGATGTACGGCTTGGTATTGACTTAGGATATATACAAGGTATATCGAGAAATATTTTAACTGAGTTAATGGTTCTTACTCAGCCAGGCATTTTGCAACAATATGCAGGAGGACCTTTAGGACCAGAAGAAAGAGATTATCGAAGAGCAACCTTAATCCGTGAGCGATTACGAATTGAACAAAATTAAGCGCAAGTAGGAGGCGATTTCTATGATGTTTGGAAGATTTACAGAACGAGCACAGAAAGTATTAGCTTTATCTCAAGAGGAAGCAATTCGCATTGGGCATAATAATATTGGAACAGAACATATTTTACTTGGGCTTGTACGCGAAGGTGAAGGAATTGCAGCAAAAGCGTTAATTGCTCTTGGATTAAGTCCAGAGAAAGTTCAAAAAGAGGTAGAAGCATTAATTGGACGTGGAACAGAAGCTTCTCAAACAGTACATTACACACCTCGTGCTAAAAAAGTTATTGAGTTGTCTATGGACGAAGCTCGTAAGCTAGGCCATTCCTACGTTGGAACAGAACATATTTTACTTGGTTTAATCCGTGAAGGTGAAGGTGTAGCAGCACGCGTTTTAAATAATTTAGGTGTAAGCCTAAATAAAGCAAGACAACAAGTGTTACAACTCCTTGGAAGTAATGAAGCTAGTTCAGGTCACCAGGGTGGTTCATCAACAAATGCGAATACACCTACACTTGACAGTCTAGCACGTGATTTAACAGTTGTTGCACGTGAAAATCGTTTAGATCCTGTTATTGGACGTAGTAAAGAAATTCAACGTGTAATTGAAGTGTTAAGCCGTAGAACAAAAAACAATCCAGTATTAATTGGAGAACCTGGTGTAGGTAAGACAGCAATTGCGGAAGGATTAGCACAGCAAATTGTAAATAATGAAGTTCCTGAAACTTTAAGAGATAAGCGTGTTATGACATTAGATATGGGTACAGTTGTTGCTGGAACAAAATATCGTGGTGAATTTGAGGATCGTTTAAAGAAAGTGATGGATGAGATTCGCCAAGCTGGTAACATCATTCTATTTATTGATGAGCTTCATACGTTAATTGGTGCAGGCGGGGCGGAAGGTGCAATTGATGCATCGAATATTTTAAAACCATCTTTAGCACGTGGTGAATTACAATGTATTGGTGCAACAACTTTAGACGAATATCGTAAATATATTGAAAAGGATGCGGCATTAGAAAGACGTTTCCAACCAATTCATGTTGATGAACCAAACTTAGAAGAATCAGTTCAAATTTTAAAAGGTTTACGTGACCGTTATGAGGCGCATCACCGCGTATCTATTACAGATGATGCAATCGATGCGGCTGTAAAACTTTCAGATCGTTACATTACAGACCGTTTTTTACCTGATAAAGCAATCGATTTAATTGATGAGGCTGCATCAAAAGTGCGCTTACGTTCTTATACAACACCGCCAAACTTAAAAGAGCTTGAAGTGAAGCTTGAGGAAATTAGAAAAGAAAAAGATGCAGCTGTACAAAGCCAAGAATTTGAAAAAGCTGCTTCCTTACGTGATATGGAACAACGTTTACGTGAAAAGTTAGAAGATACAAAGCGTCAGTGGAAAGAGAAACAAGGACAAGAAAACTCAGAAGTAACAGTAGAAGATATTGCAAATGTCGTTTCCACATGGACACGTATTCCAGTTTCTAAACTTGCACAAACAGAGACAGATAAATTATTAAACTTGGAATCAATTTTACATGATCGTTTAATTGGGCAGGATGAAGCAGTTGTAGCTGTGGCAAAAGCTGTTCGTCGTGCGAGAGCGGGATTAAAAGATCCGAAACGTCCAATTGGCTCATTTATTTTCCTAGGACCTACTGGTGTAGGTAAAACAGAACTAGCAAGGGCATTAGCAGAATCTATGTTCGGTGATGAGGATGCAATGATTCGCATCGATATGTCTGAGTACATGGAAAAGCATTCTACTTCTCGTTTAGTTGGATCTCCTCCAGGATATGTTGGATATGAAGAAGGTGGACAATTAACAGAGAAAGTTCGTCGTAAGCCATATTCAGTTGTCTTATTAGATGAAGTAGAGAAAGCTCATCCTGATGTGTTTAATATTTTACTACAAGTATTAGAAGATGGCCGTTTAACAGATTCTAAAGGACGTACAGTTGATTTCCGTAATACAATTGTTATTATGACGTCTAATGTTGGTGCAGACGCATTAAAACGTAATAAACATCTTGGATTTAACGTACAAGATGAGAGCCGTGATTATTCAGATATGAAAGGTAAAGTAATGGATGAATTGAAAAAAGCATTTCGTCCAGAATTCTTAAACCGTATTGATGAAATTATCGTGTTCCATATGCTTGAGAAAAAACATATTCAAGAAATTGTAACTCTTATGGTGAATCAGTTAGTGAAACGCTTAAAAGAACAAGAGATTGAATTGCACTTAACAGAAGGAGCAATTTCAGCAATTGCTGATAAAGGATTTGATCGAGAGTACGGTGCTCGTCCGCTTCGTAGAGCAATTCAAAAACATGTAGAAGATAGACTATCAGAAGAACTGTTAAAAGGTGCTATTGAGAAAGGACAAAAAGTTATCTTTGATATAGAAGGAGAATCATTTGTCATTCATAGTGCGGAAAAGGTAAAATAAGTATAGACAAACAAAGAGGGCTACGCGATAGCCCTCTTTCTTGTACGAGAAGGATAAACGTTTGTAGATGAAAGTGAAGTGAACTATAAAAGATATGGCTAAAAAGAAAACAAAATTTACATGTCAAGAATGTGGTTATCAGTCGCCAAAATATATGGGGAAATGTCCTGGATGTGGTCAATGGAATACGCTTGTTGAAGAGATGGAACCAGTTGTATCATCAAGACGCCTTAATTATGCCAATGCAATTCAATCAGAAGTAACAAAACCAAGACGCTTAACAGAGGTAGAAACAAAGTCTGAGGCGCGTATTGAAACGAAATTTCAAGAGTTTAACCGTGTACTTGGTGGCGGGATTGTAGATGGATCTTTAGTACTTATTGGTGGAGACCCTGGGATTGGGAAATCAACATTGTTATTACAAATTTCATCGCAATTAGCAGATTCTTTATATGATGTACTATACATATCAGGTGAGGAGTCAGCAAAGCAGATCAAACTGCGTGCAGATCGTTTGCATGTAAAGGGTAGTAATCTATTTGTTGTAGCAGAGACTGATTTACAGAGAATTGCAGCGCACATTGAAGAGATGAATCCAGCTTTTGTTGTTATTGACTCCATTCAGACGATACATTTACCTGAAGTGACGTCAGCCCCAGGGAGTGTAACGCAAGTACGTGAATGTACAGCGGAATTAATGAAACTTGCAAAGACGAAAGGGATTCCTATTTTTATCGTCGGACATGTGACAAAAGAAGGGGCAATTGCAGGACCACGTATGCTAGAACATATGGTTGATGCAGTTCTTTACTTTGAAGGAGATCGTCACCATACATATCGTATTTTGCGAGCTGTGAAGAACCGTTTTGGTTCCACAAATGAAATGGGTATCTTTGAAATGAAGGAACTAGGTCTTGCAGAAGTACTAAATCCTTCTGAAATTTTCCTTGAGGAACGTCCGGTTGGAGTTGCAGGATCCACAGTGGTTGCTTCAATGGAAGGAACAAGGCCGGTTTTAGTAGAAATACAAGCATTAATCTCCCCTACTAGTTTTGGAAATCCTCGAAGAATGGCGACGGGAATTGATCATAACCGCGTTTCACTTATTATGGCAGTGCTAGAAAAAAGAACAGGTTTATTGTTGCAAAATCAAGACGCATATTTAAAAGTTGCGGGTGGCTTGAAATTAGATGAACCAGCAATCGATTTAGCTGTCGCCTTAAGTATTGCTTCAAGTTTCAGAGATAAAGCTACTGCACCAGCCGATGCGGTAATAGGAGAAGTAGGCCTAACTGGAGAAATAAGAAGAGTATCAAGAATTGAACAACGTGTACAAGAAGCAGCGAAATTAGGATTTCAACGTGCTATTATTCCTAGAAAAAATTTGGGAGGATGGACAATTCCAGATGGGATTGAGGTAGTAGGTGTTTCTAATTTAGGAGAAGCGCTTCGTTTGACATTAGGAGGCTAGGCTATGGAGGAAAACAAGCAACGTGTCAAAAGTATGATTAATATTCTACAGCTTGTTGCCCCAGGAACACCACTACGCGAAGGGATAGATAACGTACTTCGTGCGCAAACTGGAGGGCTAATTGTTCTTGGGTATAATGAGCAGATTAAAAGTATTGTTGATGGAGGATTTCACATTAATTGTGCATTCTCACCGGCTAGTTTATATGAATTAGCAAAAATGGATGGGGCACTTATTTTAAATGAAACTGGGAGCAAAATTTTAATTGCAAATGCACAATTAGTTCCAGATCCATCCATTGATTCTATTGAAACAGGTATGCGTCACCGAACGGCAGAGCGTGTAGCAAAGCAGACGGCTAGCCTTGTTGTGGCTATTTCACAAAGACGTAACGTAATTACACTATATCAAGGGAACTTACGTTATACACTAAAAGATATAGGTGTAATTTTAACAAAGGCAAACCAAGCTATTCAAAC
The DNA here is from genome assembly GCF_016650565.1 of Bacillus sp. TH50. Lineage (NCBI taxonomy): Bacteria > Bacillati > Bacillota > Bacilli > Caryophanales > Bacillaceae > Bacillus > Bacillus sp. TH50. The sequence continues at coordinate 6,872 of NZ_JAEKFM010000004.1, forward strand.
GTTAGAAAAATATAAAGCTGTATGGAATGATGGGATTACGAATTTGGGCATTCTAGAATTTGAAGAGGTCGTTACAATGTCCGAGGTAGTTCACGTTTTACATAGTGTTGAAATGGTACTGCGTATTAAAAATGAAATAGTGAGCTACATTCATGAGTTAGGAACGGAAGGAAGGTTAATTCGTTTACAACTTACAGAATTACTAGCCGACTTAGAAGCAGAGGCAGCGTTATTAATTAAGGATTATTATCAAGAAAAAACGCAGGATCACCATCAAATTTTGAAAAAGTTACAAGATCTTGCAAATACACAGCTTTTAGAGGATAGCGATTTAGTTAAATTGCTCGGCTATCCAGGGCAAATGAGCTTAGAAGAAAGCGTGACACCGAGGGGATACCGAATCGCAAGCAAAATTTCTCGTGTTCCACCACTTATCATTGAAAATTTAATTAATCGATTTAAAACATTGCAAGGTGTTTGTCGTGCAACTATTAATGAATTGGATGATGTGGAAGGAATTGGGGAAGTTAGGGCGAAGAAAATACGAGAGGGCCTAAAAAGAATTCAAGAGCATCTCTATATGAGTAGACACAATTAAGAATATTACATTGATTCCATAATATAACGACACTAGAACATTTTTGTTATATGATATGGTATATTGGTAAATAAAACTATTTACAAAAAAACACGTCCGCTTTTGCATTCGGCGTTTTGATTAGCAAAACAATGGTTAATAATGAGTAGGAGGTGGTTGGATGTTAAAAAGGATCGTACAGCTCTTCTTTTTAGTGATCGGGGGAGCGTTAGGGATTTTTCTAATCCCAAAAGTTATTAATGTATTGGACGTTGGTGCTGTTCCTTTGCTTGAGGGATCGTACGTTCGTGCAATTATTGGTGCAATTATTTTATTTTTAACAACATTTTGGCTTGTGGATTATATTGTTCAACTTATTAAACATATCGAAGAAGCCCTTGTAAAGGCACCGGTAGCGGATGTTTTATTTGGTACATTAGGGTTGATCTCTGGTCTTATTGTTGCATATTTAATTTTGATACCAATTCGTGAATTCACGATTCCAGTCATTAGTACAGTATTACAAGTGTTCTTTACTCTTTTACTTGGTTATTTAGGATTCCAAGTAGGATTTAAAAAGAGAAATGAATTGCTAGGATTATTTACATTACCCCAGCGTGGAGGTAAGAAGAAAAACAATAGCGAGAACGAAGAGGTAGAGGTAGAAAAATCTACAACTCATTGGAAAATTCTCGATACAAGCGTAATTATTGATGGACGTATTGCGGATATTTGCCAAACGAAGTTTTTAGAAGGAACAATTGTGATTCCACAATTCGTATTAGAAGAGCTTCAGCATATTGCCGATTCTTCTGATGCTTTAAAGCGTAATCGTGGTCGCAGAGGATTAGATATTTTAAATCGTATTCAAAAAGAGCTACCAATTCCGGTGGAAATTTATGAAGGCGATTTTGAGGATATCCAAGAGGTGGATAGCAAGCTTGTAAAGTTAGCTAAAATCACTGGTGGAACTGTTGTAACAAATGATTTCAACTTAAACAAAGTTTCTGAATTACAAGGAGTAACAGTATTAAACATTAACGATTTAGCAAATGCAATTAAACCAGTCGTACTCCCTGGCGAAGAATTAAGTGTTTATGTTGTGAAAGATGGTAAAGAACAAAATCAAGGTGTGGCATATTTAGATGATGGCACGATGATTGTAGTAGAAGACGGTAGAGAATATGTCGGTTCGCAACTTAATGTACTAGTTACAAGTGTGTTGCAAACATCGGCTGGTCGTATGATTTTCGCAAAACGTAAATTATTAGAAAAAGCATTATAAGTAGAGGATTATTAATATGTATACGTTAATTATTCCAGCAGCGGGTCAAGGGAAACGGATGGGTGCTGGCAAAAACAAGTTGTTCTTACTTATAAATGGAGTACCTATCATTGTGCATACATTACGTGCTTTTGAAAAAGATAAAGCATGTAAACGTATTATCATGGCAATTAACGAAGAGGAACGCCCTTATTTTGAGGAGTTAATGCAGAAGTACCCGGTTGAAAAGCAGGTGCAATTTATTCAAGGCGGGGCCGAAAGACAAGATAGTGTGTATAATGCGCTTCAGTATGTGAGTGGTGTTGAATATGTTCTCGTACACGATGGTGCGCGCCCGTTCGTAACGAATAAGATGATGCAAGATGTATTAACTGCAGCAGAGAAATATGGTGCTTCCATTTGTGCGGTGCCAGTGAAGGATACCATTAAGAAAGTAGAACAGGGTGTTGTTGTTGAAACGGTAGAACGTTCTCAGCTTAAAGCGGTTCAAACACCGCAAGGATTTTCTGTTCCTCTTTTATTAGAAGCTCATAGAAGTGCAAAGCAAAGTTATTTTCTTGGTACAGATGACGCAAGTCTCGTAGAACGTGTAGGGAAGAAAGTAGGCGTAGTAGAGGGGAGTTACTATAATATTAAAGTGACGACTCCAGAGGACTTACTAATTGCTGAAAGTTTCCTTCATGTTCAGAAGAAATAGAAGTGATGGTATTATAGTAAAGAAAAGCTCGGCAGTTGCCGGGCTTTTCTTTATAGAGATAGCAATATAATATAGAATTCATAAAGTAGTTTAGATTGAGGAGGATGTAAAGAATGTTTCGAATTGGACAAGGTTTTGATGTACATGAATTTGCGGAAGGTAGACCGTTAATTATCGGTGGAATTACAATTCCTCATGAAAAAGGATTAATCGGTCACTCGGATGCAGATGTATTGTTACATACGATTGCTGACGCATGTCTAGGAGCAATTGCAGCAGGAGATATTGGAAAACATTTTCCCGATACAGATCCTGCCTTCAAAGATGCGGATTCAGCTGTATTGTTACAAAAGGTTTGGGAATTTGTGCGTGAACAAGGTTATGAGCTAGGGAACCTAGATTGTACAATTATTGCCCAAAAGCCAAAAATGGCACCGCATATTGAAAGCATGCGTAAACGCATTAGTGAACTATTAGAAACGTCTATTGATAATATTAATGTAAAGGCAACAACAACAGAAAAATTAGGATTTACAGGTAGAGAAGAAGGGATTGCTTCTCAAGCGGTTGTTTTATTACAGAAAAAATAGTGGTTTTTAATTCGTAAGATGGATAATCACGTTTTTTTGGTGTACAATTATAGAATGTGTTGACATTAAGATTGGAAGGTGTACCAACTATGGAAAAGCAAGTGAGAGTGCGCTATGCGCCAAGTCCAACAGGACACTTACATATCGGAAATGCGCGTACGGCATTATTTAATTATTTATTTGCTCGTCATCAAGATGGTAAGTTTATTATTCGTATTGAAGATACTGATGTGAAACGTAATGTTGCTGGTGGAGAAGAAAGCCAATTAAAATACTTGAAATGGCTCGGTATGGACTGGGATGAAGGTGTTGATGTTGGTGGTGAATTTGGACCATATCGTCAAACAGAGCGTTTAGATATTTATAAAAAATTATATAAAGATTTATTAGAGCGTGATTTAGCTTACAAATGTTATATGACAGAAGAAGAGCTAGAAGCAGAGCGTGAAGGTCAAATCGCTCGTGGTGAAACACCGCGTTATGCAGGAAACCACCGTGATTTAACTGAGGAGCAAATTAAAGGATTTGAGGCTGAAGGCCGTATTCCAAGTATTCGCTTCCGTGTGCCGGCTGATAGCGACTACACGTTTAAAGATCTCGTAAAAGATGAAGTTGCATTCCATTCAAATGATTTTGGTGATTTCGTTATCGTGAAAAAAGATGGAATTCCAACTTATAACTTTGCGGTAGCGGTAGATGATCATTTAATGGAGATTACACACGTACTTCGTGGTGATGATCATATTTCAAACACGCCAAAACAAATGATGATTTACGAAGCTTTCGGTTGGGATATCCCGAAGTTCGGTCATATGACTTTAATTGTAAACGAAAGCCGTAAAAAGCTAAGTAAGCGTGACGAATCTATTATTCAATTTATTGAGCAATATAAAGAGCTTGGATATCTTCCAGAAGCAATCTTTAACTTTATTGCATTACTAGGCTGGTCACCAGTAGGTGAAGAAGAAGTCTTCTCTCAAGATGAGTTCATCAAAATGTTTGATGCAGCTCGTTTATCAAAATCACCTGCATTATTTGATTCCCAAAAACTAAAATGGATGAACAACCAATATATGAAAAAACAAGATTTAGATACGGTTGTTGAACTAAGCTTACCGCATTTAGTGAAAGCGGGTCGCGTAGGTGAAAACTTAAGTGAACAAGAACAAGCGTGGGTTCGTGATGTAATTGCTTTATATCATGACCAAATGAGCTTTGGAGCTGAAATTGTAGAGCTTTCTGAAATGTTCTTTAAAGATCATGTTGATCATGAAGAAGAGGGACAAGAAGTATTGAAAGGTGAACAAGTACCTGAAGTACTTCGTGCATTTGCCGATCAATTAGAAGCTTTAGAAGCAATGGAGCCAGCGGCAGTTAAGGCGGCTATTAAAGCAGTTCAAAAAGAAACAGGACATAAAGGTAAAAACCTATTTATGCCAATCCGTGTTGCTACTACTGGACAAACACATGGTCCAGAGCTTCCTAACGCTATTGCTCTTCTTGGAAAAGAAAAAGTTTTAAATCGTATTCAAAAAGTAATTGGTTAACATTTTCTAGGTTTAGCAATATAATAAGTATATCTAAAATCTAATAAGGAAAAGCGACGAGAAGGAGAAGTAGAAAATCAGGCTTTTTACAGAGAGAACCACCCTTAGGCTGGAAGTGGTTTATAAGCGGATTTTTGAAATGCCCCTTCGAGTCTTCTGTTGAACAGCGAAGTATTTCGTGGAACGTCTTAGGGCGCAAAGTAAACAGAAGCGGTGTAAACCGTTATCATGGATGAGTTTGAGGCTTCTTTAGCCTAAACAGAGTGGAACCGCGCTTATAAGGCGTCTCTGTCTATATGACAGAGGCGTCTTTTTTTTATACCATGTAAATGGTGTGAGTATAAGTTTTATCCCCTTGTATAAAGATTTAGGGGGAAGTGGGGAGTTAGTTCACTCGAAAAAAGCAGCCCATAAAGGGGAGGGAACATCGATGTTTAAGAGGCTTCGGGAAGATATTGAAGTCGTTTTTGAACAGGATCCAGCGGCAAGAAGTTATTTCGAAGTCATTTTAACTTACTCTGGATTACATGCAGTTTGGGCCCATCGAATTGCACATGCTTTTTATAAAAGGAATTTTTTCTTTATGGCACGTTGGATTTCGCAAGTTAGCCGTTTTTTTACTGGCATTGAGATTCATCCAGGAGCAACTATTGGTCGTCGTTTTTTCATTGATCATGGAATGGGGGTTGTAATTGGAGAAACGTGTGAAATTGGCGAAAACGTAACAATTTATCAAGGTGTCACATTAGGTGGTACAGGTAAAGAAAAAGGAAAGAGGCACCCTACAATTCAGGATAATGTATTAATTGCAACAGGTGCTAAAGTACTAGGTTCTATTACTATTGGAGAGAATTCTAAAATTGGAGCAGGATCTGTCGTGTTAAAGGAAGTTCCTGCGCATTCTACAGTTGTAGGTATACCTGGCCGAGTCGTTATTCAAAATGGAGTAAAAATTGGTCAAGAATTAAATCATTCTGATCTTCCGGATCCGATTTTTGATAAATTAAAGGTTATGGAAGTAGAACTTGATAAATTGAGAAAGCAACTTGAAGTAAAGGTAGGAAGGAAGGATAAAAATGACTATTCACATTTATAATACGTTAACGCGTCAAAAAGAAGAGTTTATGCCATTAGAAGAAAATAAGGTAAAGATGTATGTGTGCGGACCTACAGTGTATAACTACATTCACATTGGGAATGCAAGACCACCTATGGTGTTTGATACAGTACGTCGTTACTTAGAATATAAAGGATATGATGTGCAGTATGTATCTAACTTTACTGACGTGGATGATAAATTAATTAAGGCGGCAAACGAATTAGGTGAAGATGTGCCAACAATTGCAGATCGTTTTGTTGAAGCTTACTTTGAAGATGTAACGGCACTAGGTTGCAAACATGCAACGGTTCATCCACGTGTAACGGAAAATATGGATATCATTATTGAATTTATTCAAGAACTTGTGAATAAAGGGTATGCATATGAATCAGAAGGTGATGTGTACTTTAAAACGAAAGAATTCGAAGGTTACGGTAAATTATCACATCAACCGATTGCAGACTTACGTCACGGTGCACGTATTGAAGTAGGAGAAAAGAAACAAGACCCTCTTGATTTTGCTTTATGGAAAGCTGCGAAAGAAGGAGAAATCTTCTGGGAAAGCCCTTGGGGGAAAGGACGCCCAGGGTGGCATATTGAATGCTCAGCAATGGCGCGTAAATATTTAGGGGATACAATTGATATTCATGCTGGTGGTCAAGATTTAGCATTTCCTCATCATGAAAATGAAATTGCGCAGTCTGAGGCGTTGACAGGAAAAACATTTGCACGTTATTGGATGCATAACGGATATATTAATATTAATAACGAGAAGATGTCTAAGTCGCTTGGAAACTTCATTTTAGTTCACGATATCATTAAACAATATGATCCACAGTTAATCAGGTTCTTTATGCTATCGGTACATTACCGTCACCCAATTAACTTTAGCGAGGATTTATTGCAAAGTACTAATAATGGACTAGAAAGAATTAAAACAGCTTACGGTAACTTAAAGCATCGTATGGAAAGTAGTACGGATTTAACGGACCATAATGAAAAATGGTTAGCTGAAATGGAAAAGTTCCAGGTTGCATTCGAAGAAGCGATGGATGATGATTTCAATACGGCTAATGCGATTACTGAATTATATAACGTAGCAAATCACGCAAATCAATATTTGTTAGAAGAACATACTTCTAAAGTTGTAATTGAAGCGTATGTAAAACAACTTGAAACATTATTTAGTATTTTAGGATTAGAATTAGCACAAGAAGAGTTGCTTGATGAAGAAATTGAAGCACTAATCCAAAAGCGTATTGAAGCTCGTCAAAATCGTGACTTCGCACTATCTGATCAAATTCGTGATGATTTAAAAGGACGTAATATTATTTTAGAAGATACCGCTCAAGGTACAAGATGGAAAAGAGGATAAGAATGATTGATGCAAAGCAATTGAACAGCTTAGCTTTAGCATATATGGGTGATGCGGTATATGAGCAATATATCCGCTATCACCTCCTTCAAAAGGGGACAGTTCGCCCTAATCAATTACATCGCTTAGGGACGGGCTTTGTTTCGGCAAAAGCACAGGCGAAAGTTGTTTATCATTTATTAGAAACGGCATTTTTGACAGAAGAGGAAGAGGCGGTATTAAGAAGAGGGCGTAATGCGAATTCGGGTACTGTTCCAAAAAATACAGATGTACAAACATATCGACACAGTACAGCCTTTGAAGCACTAATCGGTTATCATCACTTGTTGAATAATCGTGAAAGATTGGACGAGATTGTATATAAGGCGATTGACGTTTTGGAAGAAAAGGAAGGGAGCACATCATCATGAGTAGTGAATATATTATCGGACGTAACCCTGTAATTGAAGCTTTAAGAGCGGGGAGAGATATTAATAAAATTTTGGTAGCGGAAGGTGCTGCCAAAGGACAAGTGCAAATTGTACTAGCATTAGCAAAAGAGAATAAGGTTATTTTGCAACACGCACCAAAGAAGAAATTAGATCAATTGGTTGAGGGTAATCATCAAGGTGTAATTGCTCAAGTAGCTGCATATCAATATGCTGAGTTAGAGGATTTGTTTAAATTAGCAGAAAAACGCAATGAAGATCCGTTCTTCTTGATTTTAGATGAAATTGAAGACCCGCATAACTTAGGCTCTATTATGCGTACTGCGGATGCAACAGGGGCTCATGGGGTTATTATTCCAAAAAGAAGAGCTGTGGGGCTTACAGCGTCAGTTGCGAAAGCGTCGACTGGGGCAATTGAATATATTCCTGTTGCACGTGTAACAAATTTATCGCGTACAATTGATGAATTAAAAGAACGTGGACTTTGGATTGCTGGTACAGATGCCAAAGGGAAAACAGATTACCGTAATTTAGATGGTAATATGCCAATCGGACTAGTAATTGGTAGTGAAGGAAAAGGTATGAGTCGTATTATTGGTGAAAAGTGTGATTTCCTAATTACTTTACCGATGGTCGGTAAAGTTACATCCTTAAATGCTTCAGTAGCCGCAAGTTTGTTAATGTATGAGGTATATCGTAAACGTCACGAAATTGGTAAATAAAAAATGAACGATATTTTAATCGTTGACGGTTACAACATTATCGGGGCTTGGGGAGACTTGAAGAAACTGCGGGATGTAGATTTACAGTCATCAAGAGACGCACTTATTGATAAGATGGCGGATTATCAAGGGTATACAGGCACAAAGGTAATGATTGTCTTTGATGCCTATACAGTCTATGGTATTGAAAAAAAGATGAAACAATCACGGGTGGAAGTAATATTCACGAGAAAAAATCAAACTGCAGATGAAAAGATAGAACAACTTGCGATTGAGCTTAGAAATATAAATACACAAATATACGTTGCAACTTCGGATTATACGGAGCAATGGATTATATTTGCGCAAGGTGCACTTCGAAAATCTGCGCGTGAATTAGAGTTAGAAGTGCAAGCGATGGAACAACAAGTAAGAAGGTGTACAAAAGACACGAAAGAAAAGCAACCCGCCATGCGAAAGATATTTAGTGAAGATATTACAGAAAAATTAGAAAAATTAAGAAGAGGAGAGCGTTGAAGCATTGACGCTCTTTATCTTTTTACTGTATAATATTGCTAAATATATAGCGGTCGGAGGGATCAGGGTGGAAGCAGGCTTCGTAAGTGTAGGCGACGTTACATTTCGTGATTTAGAGGATGAGGCAATCGTTGAGTTAGTTCGAAAAGGTAATACTGACGCTCTAGAATATTTAATTCACAAATATAAGAACTTTGTTCGCGCGAAATCAAGATCTTATTTCTTAGTTGGTGCCGATCGAGAAGATATTGTTCAAGAAGGCATGATTGGATTGTTTAAAGCTATTCGTGATTATAAAGGGGACAAGCTGTCTTCGTTCAAAGCATTTGCTGAACTGTGTATCACTCGACAAATTATTACCGCTATTAAAACAGCAACAAGGCAAAAACATATTCCGTTAAATTCGTATGTGTCTTTAGATAAGCCAATTTACGATGAGGAATCTGATCGAACATTATTAGATGTTATTTCGGAATCGAAAGTAACTGATCCAGAAGAGATGATTATAAGTCAGGAAGAATATACAGACATAGAATCTAAAATATCTGAATTATTAAGCGATTTAGAAAGAAAAGTGCTCTCTTTATACTTAGATGGTCGTTCCTATCAAGAAATTTCAGAACAGTTAAACAGGCACGTGAAATCTATTGATAACGCATTGCAGCGTGTAAAAAGGAAATTAGAAAGATATATGGAGATGAGAGAGAGCACAACTTTAAATTCATAGCAAGTGCCGCAGGTGTAAAATAATTCACCTGTTTTCTTTTTGTTAAGAGAGTGAAAGTCATGACATTGACATTGTCTTTTGTTGTATGATACATTTTTAGGGACAATGTTACAAGGTTGGTGTAACTAATGAGGAAAAAAGTTGTACTCTCATGTGAAGAGTGTAAAAATCGAAACTACTCTACGATGAAAGATACGAGCTCAGTAGAGCGACTTGAGATAAAGAAGTTTTGTAAAACATGCAATAAGCATACAGTTCACAAAGAAACAAAATAAATAATTGAAATAATAAACTGGAGGTCCCGTAGATGCGTTTAACGAACTTTTTCGGCGATGTAGGTCGCGAAATGAAAAAAGTAAGTTGGCCTAAAAAAGATGAATTACTCCGATCAACAACGACTGTTATCGCGACAGTTGTGTTCTTTGCGATTTTCTTCGCAGTGGTTGATATGGGCATTTCTTCTTTAATTCGGTTAATTCTTGGTTAATTCTTGAATAAGAAGCACTTATCCATGATATAATGTTATTTATAAGAACTGTGTAAAAGCCCGGTGAACGGGTTTTTTCATTTGCGCAAAAAAATGTACGTCAGGGAGGGAAGGACGCTCGTCCTAAATGAATGGAAAAAAGTTGGTATGTTGTCCATACTTATTCTGGATATGAAAATAAAGTAAAAGCAAACCTAGAGAAACGTGTAGAATCAATGGGTATGCAAGATAAAATTTTCCGTGTTGTTGTCCCGGAAGAAGTAGAAGTAGAAATGAAAAATGGTAAAGAAAAAATAACGAAAAGAAAAGTGTTCCCAGGTTACGTATTAGTAGAACTAATCATGACTGATGATTCTTGGTATGTTGTTCGTAATACGCCAGGTGTAACAGGCTTTGTCGGTTCTTCTGGTTCAGGATCTAAACCATCGCCTCTATTAGAAGAGGAAGTTGTTACCATCATGAAGCATATGGGAATGGACAATGAAGTGGTTGATTTCGAATTTGAACTTCATGAAACAGTGCGTGTAAATGAGGGGCCATTCGCGGATTATACAGGTGCGATTGAAGAAATTGATGTGGAAAAGAAAAAAGTTAGCGTGCTTGTAGACATGTTCGGTCGCGAGACTCCGGTTGAACTTGATTTCCATCAAATTGAAAAATTATAAAATGAAACTTGAAATGAATTGTAAAAAGTGATAATATCTTTTAAGTCAGTACGTCTTCGGTAACGGAGACGTTTTTTGAAAAAGATTTTATCATTATGATAAAATATGAAGTGGGAGGGCAAATCACTGCCCAATTGACCACATCACGGACTTAAGGAGGTGTGTCTCGTGGCTAAAAAGGTAATTAAAATGGTAAAACTTCAGATTCCTGCAGGTAAAGCTAATCCAGCTCCGCCGGTTGGTCCAGCATTAGGACAAGCAGGTGTTAACATCATGGGCTTCTGTAAAGAGTTTAACGCTCGTACAGCTGATCAAGCTGGTCTTATCATCCCTGTTGAAATTACGGTATTTGAGGACCGTTCATTCACTTTCATTACTAAAACTCCTCCTGCTGCTGTTCTTCTTAAGAAAGTAGCTGGTATTGAGTCTGGTTCTGGTGAACCAAACCGTAATAAAGTGGCAACTGTTAAGCGTGATAAAGTACGCGAAATCGCTGAAACTAAAATGCCTGACCTAAACGCTGCTAGCGTAGAAGCTGCAATGCGTATGGTTGAAGGTACTGCGCGCAGTATGGGCATCGTTATCGAAGACTAATTCGATTTGTTTTTTGTAAAAAAGGTTGCGGGTCTGGAATTCCAATTCGCAACCTTTATTATCGTAAATGATCATCATTTTTAAATAAATGGATGGGCGCACATCCTCGGGGGTTCCCGGAATGAAGGCGTAAACGTGGGAGGTTATTCCGCTAAAACCACATTCAAGGAGGAAACAAACATGGCTAAAAGAGGTAAAAAGTACGTTGAAGCTGCGAAGCTTGTTGATCGTGCATCTGCTTACTCTGCAACAGAAGCAGTAGAATTAGTAAAGAAAACAAACACAGCTAAATTTGATGCAACTGTAGAAGCTGCATTCCGTTTAGGTGTTGACCCTAAGAAAGCTGACCAACAAATTCGTGGTGCAGTTGTTCTTCCACACGGTACTGGTAAAGTGCAACGTGTATTAGTATTTGCTAAAGGCGAAAAAGCAAAAGAAGCTGAAGCTGCTGGCGCTGAATTCGTAGGCGATGCTGATTACATCGGTAAAATCCAAAAAGGTTGGTTTGATTTCGATGTAGTAGTAGCAACTCCTGACATGATGGGTGAAGTTGGTAAACTTGGTCGTGTATTAGGACCTAAAGGTTTAATGCCAAACCCTAAAACTGGAACAGTTACTTTCGATGTAACTAAAGCTGTTAACGAAATCAAAGCTGGTAAAGTTGAATACCGCGTTGATAAAGCTGGTAACATCCACGTTCCAATCGGTAAAGTATCTTTCGAAGATGCTAAATTAGTAGAAAACTTCAAAACAATTGCTGACACGCTACAAAAAGCTAAGCCAGCTGCTGCAAAAGGTACTTACATGAAGAACGCAACTGTTGCTTCTACAATGGGACCTGGCGTACGCGTAGACGTTTCTACACTTGCGTAAAAATTGGAAGTTGACTTCATAAAGAAGTTTTAATATAATCATTTATGTTGTGAATTTTAATAGTGTACCGTAGACAGTAGGAGTCGATTCGACTTAATTTCCTACCTAGGTGTTAATATACGAAGCGGAATCTTTTTTCTGTGACTATATGCCTCCATGTCTACAAGTTGGGCATGGAGGTTTTTAGTGCACTTTCGGTACATCTTCTATATAATCTACAGGAGGTGTAATAACATGAGCAAAGTAATCGAAACTAAACAACAAGTTGTAACTGAAATCGCTGAAAAACTTCGCGCGAGTAAATCTACAATTGTTGTTGACTACCGTGGTTTAACAGTTTCTGAAGCAACAGAATTACGTAAAAACTTACGTGAAGCTGGCGTTGAGTTCAAAGTTTACAAAAACTCTTTAACTCGTCGTGCTGCAGAGTCTGCTGAAATGGCTGAGTTAAACGAATTCTTAACAGGACCAAACGCAATCGCGTTCAGTAACGAGGATGTAGTTGCTCCTGCGAAAGTATTAAACGACTTCGCTAAAAATCATGAAGCTTTAGAAATTAAAGCGGGCGTAATCGAAGGTAAACTTGTAACACTTGATGAGGTTAAAGCTATCGCTACTCTTCCATCACGTGAAGGCTTACTTTCTATGCTTCTTAGCGTTCTTCAAGCTCCAATCCGTAACCTTGCACTTGCTACTAAAGCAGTTGCAGATCAAAAGGAAGAGCAAGGCGCTTAATTTTTTAAAAGATAATTACTTGTTATCTATAAAACAATACAAACCTATTTAAGGGAGGATATTTACAATGACTAAAGAACAAATCATTGAAGCAGTTAAATCTATGACTGTATTAGAACTTAACGACTTAGTAAAAGCTATCGAGGAAGAATTCGGCGTAACTGCTGCTGCTCCTGTAGCTGTAGCTGGTGGCGCTGGTGAAGCTGCTGCTGAGCAAACTGAATTTGACGTAGTACTTGCAAGTGCTGGCGCTCAAAAAATCAAAGTTATCAAAGCTGTACGTGAAATCACTGGTCTTGGCTTAAAAGAAGCTAAAGAATTAGTTGACAACACTCCAAAAGCAATCAAAGAAGGCGTTACTAAAGAGGAAGCTGAAGAAATGAAAGCTAAACTTGAAGAAGTTGGCGCTGCTGTAGAAGTTAAGTAATTAACTTTTGGTGCTTTAAAAAAAGCTCGCTCTTATGCGAGCTTTTTTTTTAACTGTAAAGAAAAGAGGTGGCCATATGGCAGACCATTATTTTTCTAACGACCCTTCTAGTAAAAGTGATCGAAAACGATGGGAAGTTACACTTCGTGAATCTCGATTTACTTTTTTATCTGACCATGGGGTGTTCTCGAAAAACGAAGTGGACTTTGGTTCTCGTCTTTTAATTGAAGCGTTTCAAATGCCAGATGTTAAAGGTAATGTGTTAGACGTAGGATGTGGGTACGGTCCAATCGGTTTGTCGTTAGCGAAAGAGTTTCAAAAACGTGAAATTCACATGGTGGATGTGAATGAAAGGGCCTTGGGACTTGCAAAAGAAAATGCCGCTAATAACAGAATTGAAAATATACGTATTTTGCAAAGTAGTGTCTATGAAAATGTAGATGGCAAGTATGCTGTTATTCTATCTAATCCTCCAATTCGTGCTGGTAAAGATATCGTGCATGAGATTTTAGAAAAGGCTGTGGAGTATTTAGTTTCAGGTGGAGAATTGTGGATTGTTATTCAAAAGAAACAAGGTGCGCCATCTGCGATGAAAAAACTAGAAGAAGTATTTTCTGAAGTTGAAGTTGTAGAAAAGAAAAAAGGATATTATATCATAAAATCAAAAAAGCGTTGACGGTTATTTTTGGCTATGTTAACATTATACAATGCCAATATATGATTTTCTGCGTTGAGAAAGATGTATATTTTTGCTTCTCTTGGAAAAGATAGTAAAATCAGCAGATTATGAAACAGAATGATGGTTTTCTTATAGAAGCCATTTTTCTTTTTTGAGCAGGTAGAAAGACTCAACGTATCTATCTTTAAGAGAAAAAAACTACGCTAATAGCAGTAGTTGTATTTATTTGTGATTTTGCACAAATTTTTTTGTGCATTTATAATACTCATGATTTGAGGGGTGAAGCAGTTGACAGGTCAACTAGTTCAATACGGACGCCACCGCCAACGAAGAAGTTATGCCCGTATTAGTGAAGTATTAGAGTTACCAAATCTTATCGAAATTCAAACCTCTTCTTATCAGTGGTTTCTTGATGAGGGTTTGCGAGAAATGTTCCAAGACATTTCTCCGATCGAAGACTTTACGGGAAATCTATCGCTTGAATTTATCGACTACAGCTTGGGTGAACCTAAATACTCTGTAGAAGAATGCAAAGAGCGTGATGTGACGTATGCAGCACCACTTCGTGTAAAAGTGCGTCTAATCAACAAGGAAACTGGTGAAGTAAAAGAACAAGATGTGTTCATGGGAGATTTCCCACTCATGACAGAGACTGGAACATTCGTAATTAACGGTGCAGAACGTGTTATCGTTTCCCAGTTAGTTCGCTCTCCAAGCGTATACTATAGTGGCAAAGTGGATAAAAACGGAAAACGTGGTTTTACTGCTACTGTAATTCCAAACCGCGGAGCTTGGTTAGAGTATGAAACAGATGCTAAGGATGTTGTATATGTGCGTATTGACCGTACGCGTAAACTTCCTGTAACTGTTTTGTTACGCGCATTAGGGTTTGGCTCTGATCAAGAAATCACCGAGCTTTTAGGTGATAACGAATACTTAAGCAATACGTTAGAAAAAGACAACACAGATAGCACAGAGAAAGCATTGCTTGAAATTTATGAGCGTCTACGCCCTGGTGAACCACCAACAGTAGAAAATGCAAAGAGCTTACTTGTGTCTCGTTTCTTTGATCCGAAGCGCTACGATTTAGCAAATGTAGGTCGCTATAAGATCAACAAAAAGCTACACATTAAAAACAGATTGTTTAACCAACGTTTAGCTGAAACACTGGTGGATCCAGAAACTGGTGAAATTTTAGCGGCAGAAGGAACAGTCTTAGATCGTCGTACACTGGATCGCATTCTACCTTACTTAGAGAAAAACATTGGATTCAAAACAGCGAAACCAATGGGTGGAGTGGTAGCAGGCGATGTTGAGCTGCAATCTATTAAGATTTATGCTCCAGAATCAGAAGGCGAACGATCTATAAACGTAATTGGGAATGCAAATATTACTCGTGATATAAAACACATCACACCAGGTGATATTCTTGCTTCTATTAGCTACTTCTTTAACTTGCTATATAAAGTAGGGGATACAGATGATATTGACCACTTAGGGAATCGTCGTCTGCGTTCTGTAGGAGAGTTACTACAAAACCAATTCCGTATCGGTCTTTCTCGTATGGAACGTGTTGTTCGTGAGAGAATGTCGATTCAAGATACAAATGCAATTACACCACAAGCGTTAATTAACATTCGCCCGGTTATTGCATCTATTAAAGAGTTCTTCGGAAGTTCTCAGTTATCTCAGTTCATGGATCAAACAAACCCATTAGCAGAGTTAACTCACAAACGAAGACTATCTGCATTAGGACCCGGTGGTTTAACGCGTGAGCGCGCAGGCTTTGAAGTACGTGACGTTCACTACTCTCACTATGGTCGTATGTGTCCAATTGAAACGCCAGAGGGACCAAACATCGGTTTGATTAACTCATTATCTTCGTTTGCGAAAGTAAATGAGTTTGGTTTCATTGAAACGCCATACCGTCGTGTTGACCCAGAAACTGGTCTTGTAACAGGGCAGGTTGATTATTTAACAGCAGATGAAGAAGATAACTATGTTGTAGCCCAAGCGAATATGAAATTATCTGAAGTAGGGGAATTCCTTGATGAAGATATCGTAGCTCGTTTCCGTGGTGAAAACATTGTCACAAATAAAGAACGCATCGACTACATGGATGTATCTCCAAAACAAGTAGTGTCGGCAGCGACAGCTTGTATTCCGTTCTTAGAAAACGATGACTCTAACCGCGCACTTATGGGAGCGAACATGCAACGTCAGGCGGTTCCGTTAATAAATCCGGAATCTCCGATTGTAGGTACAGGTATGGAGTACGTATCAGCAAAAGACTCAGGTGCTGCAGTAATCTGTAAACAGCCTGGTGTTGTTGAGCGCGTAGAAGCACGTGAAGTTTGGGTACGTCGCTATGTAGACGTTGATGGTCAAACAGTAAAAGGCGACTTAGATCGCTACAAAATGCAAAAATTCATTCGTTCTAACCAAGGAACTTGCTACAACCAACGTCCAATCGTAAGTGTTGGAGACCAAGTTGTAAAAGGTGAAATCCTTGCGGATGGTCCTTCTATGGAACTAGGTGAACTGGCGCTTGGACGTAACGTGCTTGTTGGCTTTATGACATGGGACGGTTATAACTATGAGGATGCGATCATCATGAGTGAGCGCCTTGTAAAAGATGATGTGTACACTTCTATCCATATTGAAGAATATGAATCAGAAGCTCGTGATACGAAGCTTGGACCAGAAGAAATTACACGTGATATCCCGAATGTTGGAGAAGATGCACTTCGTAATCTTGACGAGCGCGGTATTATTCGCGTCGGTGCTGAAGTAAAAGATGGAGATCTACTTGTTGGTAAAGTAACGCCAAAAGGTGTAACAGAATTAACGGCAGAAGAACGTCTATTACATGCAATCTTCGGTGAAAAAGCACGTGAAGTACGTGATACATCACTACGTGTACCACACGGTGGTGGCGGTATTATCTTAGACGTAAAAGTGTTTAACCGTGAAGATGGCGATGAATTGCCACCAGGCGTGAATCAACTTGTACGTGCATATATCGTTCAAAAGCGTAAAATTTCTGAAGGTGACAAAATGGCCGGTCGTCATGGTAACAAAGGTGTTATCTCCCGTATTTTACCGGAAGAAGATATGCCTTACTTACCAGATGGTACGCCAATCGATATCATGTTAAACCCATTAGGGGTACCATCTCGTATGAATATCGGTCAGGTATTAGAGCTTCATCTTGGTATGGCAGCAAGATACCTTGGTATTCACATTGCAACACCGGTATTCGATGGTGCTCGTGAGGAAGATGTATGGGGCACAATTGAAGAAGCTGGTATGGCAAATGACGCGAAAACAATCCTGTATGACGGACGTACTGGTGAGCCATTCGATAACCGTGTATCTGTTGGTGTCATGTATATGATCAAACTTGCGCACATGGTTGACGATAAACTTCATGCTCGTTCTACTGGACCATACTCACTTGTAACGCAGCAACCTCTTGGAGGTAAAGCTCAGTTCGGTGGACAGCGTTTCGGTGAGATGGAGGTTTGGGCACTTGAAGCTTATGGTGCTGCTTATACTCTTCAAGAAATCTTAACAGTGAAGTCTGATGATGTTATTGGACGTGTTAAGACGTATGAAGCAATTGTTAAAGGTGAAAATGTTCCAGAACCAGGCGTTCCTGAATCATTCAAAGTATTGATTAAAGAACTGCAAAGTTTAGGTATGGACGTTAAAATGATGTCTATCAACGATACAGAAATTGAAATGCGTGATACGGAAGATGACGATGATCATCAATCAGCAGATAAATTGAATGTTGAAGTTGAGACAACTAAGGAATAATTGGGATAACCTGTAGACTAAAAGGGAGGTAGGCCCCTTGATAGATGTAAATAACTTTGAATATATGAAGATTGGACTTGCTTCACCTGACAAGATTCGTTCTTGGTCATACGGTGAAGTTAAGAAACCAGAAACAATTAACTATCGTACGTTAAAGCCTGAAAAAGATGGCTTGTTCTGTGAGCGTATTTTCGGACCACAAAAGGACTGGGAATGTCATTGCGGGAAATATAAACGTGTACGTTATAAAGGTGTAGTTTGTGATCGATGTGGCGTTGAAGTAACGCGTGCAAAAGTTCGTCGTGAACGTATGGGTCATATCGAATTAGCTGCTCCTGTATCTCATATTTGGTATTTCAAAGGTATCCCGAGCCGCATGGGACTTGTCTTAGACATGTCCCCTCGCGCGCTTGAAGAAGTAATTTATTTCGCTTCTTATGTTGTAACAGAAAGTGGAGATACACCACTTGATAAGAAGCAATTACTTTCTGAAAAAGAATACCGTGCATATCGTGATCGATATGGCAGTACATTCCATGCTGCTATGGGTGCAGAAGCGATTAAAAAATTACTGCAAGACATCGATTTAGATAAAGAAGTAGACTTCTTAAAAGAAGAATTAAAAACAGCACAAGGACAACGCCGTACTCGTGCTATTAAACGTCTAGAAGTATTAGAAGCATTCCGTAACTCTGGAAATCACCCATCTTGGATGATCTTAGAGGTTCTTCCAGTTATCCCACCAGAACTACGCCCGATGGTACAGTTAGATGGTGGACGTTTTGCTACTTCTGACTTAAACGACTTATATCGTCGTGTAATTAACCGTAACAACCGTTTAAAACGTCTATTGGACTTAGGTGCACCAAGCATCATCGTTCAAAACGAAAAACGTATGTTACAAGAAGCTGTAGACGCATTAATCGATAATGGTCGCCGTGGCCGTCCAGTTACTGGACCAGGTAACCGTCCATTAAAATCACTATCTCACATGCTTAAAGGTAAACAAGGACGTTTCCGTCAAAACTTATTAGGTAAACGTGTTGACTACTCTGGCCGTTCTGTAATCGTTGTAGGACCGAACTTAAAGATGTACCAATGTGGATTACCGAAAGAAATGGCACTGGAATTGTTTAAACCTTTCGTTATGAAAGAGTTAGTTGGAAAAGGATTAGCACACAACATTAAGAGTGCTAAACGTAAAATCGAGCGTGTACACCCTGAAGTTTGGGACGTTTTAGAATCTGTGATCAAAGAGCATCCAGTACTTCTAAACCGCGCACCAACACTTCACCGTCTTGGTATCCAGGCGTTTGAACCTACACTAGTAGAAGGTCGTGCAATCCGTCTTCACCCACTTGTATGTACTGCATACAACGCGGACTTTGACGGTGACCAAATGGCGGTTCACGTTCCGTTATCATCAGAGGCACAAGCAGAAGCTCGTATTCTTATGTTAGCGGCACAAAACATCTTGAATCCAAAAGACGGAAAACCAGTTGTTACTCCATCTCAGGATATGGTATTAGGTAACTATTACTTAACACTTGAGCGCGAGGGTGCAATCGGTGAAGGTATGGTCTTCAAAGATGCAAACGAAGCAATACTTGCATACCAAAATGGATATGTACATCTGCACACACGTGTTGCAGTTGCTGCGAGTTCGGTAAATAATGTAACATTTACTGAAGAGCAAAAGAGTAAGCTTCTATTAACAACAGTTGGTAAATTAATATTTAACGAAATCTTACCAGAGTCGTTCCCTTATATTAATGAACCAACAAACTCAAACCTTGAAAAAGAAACACCAGCGGAATATTTCGTTGAAAAAGGTGCGAACATTAAAGAAATTATTGCTAGTCGCGAAGAAGTGGCGCCATTTAGCAAGAAAATCCTTGGTAACATTATTGCGGAAGTATTCAAACGTTTCCAAATTACGGAAACATCTCGCATGCTTGACCGTATGAAAAACTTAGGATTTAAATACTCTACAAAAGCTGGTATTACAGTTGGGGTATCAGACATTCTTGTATTAGGCGAAAAAAATGAAATTCTCCATGAAGCACAAGCAAAAGTAGATAATGTAATTAAACAATTCCGTCGCGGTTTAATCACGGAAGAAGAACGTTACGATCGCGTTATCTCTATTTGGAGTAATGCAAAAGATGTTATCCAAGGAAAACTGATGAAATCCTTGAATAAACGCAACCCAATCTTCATGATGAGTGATTCCGGTGCCCGTGGTAATGCATCGAACTTTACTCAGCTTGCTGGTATGCGTGGTCTGATGGCCAATCCATCTGGTCGTATCATTGAGCTTCCGATCAAATCAAGTTTCCGTGAAGGTTTAACAGTACTTGAATACTTCATCTCTACGCATGGTGCGCGTAAAGGTCTTGCCGATACAGCACTTAAAACTGCCGATTCTGGTTACTTAACACGTCGTCTTGTAGACGTTGCACAAGATGTAATTGTTCGTCAAGATGATTGTGGAACAGATCGTGGTTTACTAATTGGTGCGATTAAAGAGGGTAATGAAGTTATTGAGTCACTATATGATCGTCTTGTTGGACGTTTTGCGAGAAAAACTGTAAAACATCCTGAAACAGGTGAAGTATTAATTGCTGAAAATCAATTAATTACTGAAGACATTGCTCATATCGTTGAAAAGTCGGGTGTTGAAACTGTAAACATTCGTTCAGCGTTTACGTGTAATACTCGCCATGGTGTATGTAAGAAGTGTTACGGTCGTAACTTAGCAACTGGTACAGACGTAGAAGTAGGAGAAGCGGTAGGTATTATCGCAGCTCAATCTATCGGTGAGCCAGGTACACAGTTAACGATGCGTACGTTCCATACAGGTGGGGTTGCCGGAGATGACATCACACAAGGTTTACCTCGTATCCAAGAGATCTTCGAAGCTCGTAATCCGAAGGGTCAGGCAGTTATCAGTGAAATTGACGGTGTTATCGCAGCGATCAACGATGTTAAAGATCGCCAAGAAGTAGTTGTACAGGGTGAAGTTGAAGCTCGTACGTATGCTATTCCTTACGGTGCTCGTCTGAAAGTAACTCTAGGACAGCCAATTAGCCACGGTAAAGAGTTAACAGAAGGTTCTATTGATCCGAAGGAATTACTAAAAGTAACGGACATTACAGCAGTTCAAGAATACTTATTACGTGAAGTTCAAAAAGTATACCGTATGCAAGGGGTAGAAATTGGTGACAAACACGTAGAAGTAATGGTACGTCAAATGCTACGTAAAGTTCGTGTAAGTGATGCGGGTGAAACAGATGTATTGCCAGGAACGTTACTAGATATCCATCAGTTTACTGATGCGAATGCGAAGGTGTTACTGAAAGGTAAACAACCAGCAACGGCTAGACCGGTTCTACTTGGTATTACAAAAGCTTCACTTGAGACAGATTCGTTCTTATCTGCGGCGTCATTCCAAGAAACAACTCGTGTTCTAACAGATGCAGCAATTAAGGGTAAACGCGATGAGCTTCTAGGATTGAAAGAGAATGTTATTATCGGTAAGCTTGTTCCTGCTGGAACAGGTATGAATCGTTATCGCAAAGTGGATCTTGTAAAAACAACACAAGATAACATGAATGTAGAAAACGATGAAGTTTATGTGGAACAGTAAAATTTTCCGTCGTAAATTTTGTATAAAAACAGCTAATCCTAGTTGACATTGTATGAGACAAAATGTTACTATAATCAAGGTTGCTCCTGAACGATGCTTTGGAGGATATTTATATGTCTTATCAAAAAGTGTCAAATGCTGAAAATGTAGTTGTTGGTCATAAACGAACATTGGAAGCAATCAAAAATGGTATAGTTAAAGAAGTTGTTATTGCGGAAGATGCTGATGTGCGGTTAACCCATGTTATCATTCGTACTGCCTTGCAACATAACATACCCATAACAAAAGTTGAATCAGTTCGTAAGCTTGGAAAAGTTTCGGGGATTCAAGTGGGAGCTTCAGCAATAGGAATAATAAGTTAAAACTGTTTTTGTGAGGAGAGAGCATTTGCTCTTCCTTGCAAAAACTTTGTTTTCAACTAATAATGAACCACCTGGATATGTGGTCATACAAACATGCGAAGGGAGGATAATCAAATGCCTACTATTAACCAATTAGTGAGAAATGGTCGTACTGATAAAGTATGGAAGTCTAAATCACCTGCGTTAAACAAAGGTTTTAATTCTTTAAAGAAAAAATCAACTGATATCTCTGCACCTCAAAAACGTGGTGTGTGTACTCGTGTTGGTACAATGACTCCGAAGAAACCTAACTCAGCGTTACGTAAATACGCTCGTGTACGTTTAACAAATGGTATTGAAGTTACAGCTTACATCCCAGGTATCGGTCATAACCTACAAGAGCATAGCGTAGTATTAATTCGCGGTGGTCGAGTAAAGGATTTACCAGGGGTACGTTACCACATCGTTCGTGGTGCGCTTGATACAGCTGGTGTTGACAAACGTATGCAAGGACGTTCTAAATATGGTACTAAGCGACCAAAACCTGCTAAAAAATAATAAATTTATAATGAAAGGAGGAACTCAATATGCCTCGTAAAGGACCTGTTGCGAAACGTGACGTGTTACCAGATCCAATGTACAATTCTAAGCTTGTAACACGCCTAATCAACAAAATGATGGTTGACGGTAAAAAAGGTAAATCTCAAACAATTCTTTATAACGCTTTCGAGATCGTTCGTGAACGTTCAGATAAAGAACCAATGGAAGTATTCGAGCAAGCTCTTAAGAACATCATGCCTGTTCTTGAAGTACGCGCTCGTCGTGTTGGTGGTGCTAACTACCAAGTTCCAGTTGAGGTTCGTCCAGAACGCCGTACAACTTTAGGTCTTCGCTGGTTAGTAAACTATGCTCGTCTTCGTGGTGAAAAAACTATGGAAGAGCGTCTAGCTTACGAAATCTTAGATGCATCTAACAACGCTGGTGCAGCTGTTAAGAAACGTGAAGATACTCATAAAATGGCAGAAGCTAACAAAGCATTTGCTCATTACCGTTGGTAGGATTCAACGTAAAATAAATGTAAGCATAAACCGCTTTATTTGTCGCTTATGGAAGTGTGGAGAGGGAGAATGCCTCTCCCTTTCGTTGGGCGCTCGTTTTACATAATGAGGGTACTGGACACTGGCATATGTAACAATATAAAGTGGCTTTTTTGCTACTTAAAATAAAATAATCCAATCCATATATGGAAGGAGCAAGACACCAAATGACTAGAGAGTTCTCTTTAGAAAACACTCGTAATATTGGTATCATGGCTCACATCGATGCTGGTAAAACAACAGCAACTGAGCGTATTCTGTATTATACAGGACGTATTCATAAAATCGGTGAAACTCATGAAGGTGCATCTCAGATGGACTGGATGGAGCAAGAGCAAGAACGTGGTATCACAATTACTTCTGCTGCAACTACAGCACAATGGAAAGGTCACCGTGTAAATATCATTGACACTCCAGGACACGTAGATTTCACAGTAGAAGTAGAACGTTCTTTACGCGTACTTGATGGCGCAGTAGCAGTACTTGATGCACAATCTGGTGTAGAACCACAAACAGAAACTGTTTGGCGTCAGGCTACTACTTATGGTGTACCTCGTATCGTATTCGTTAACAAAATGGATAAGATTGGTGCAGATTTCTTATACTCTGTAGGAACAATCCACGATCGTTTACAAGCAAACGCACATCCAATTCAGTTACCAATCGGTGCTGAAGACGAGTTCAATGGTATTATTGACCTTGTTGAAGAGTGTGCTTACATGTACAGTAACGATTTAGGAACAGACATCGAGCGTGTTGAAATTCCTGAAGAGCACAAAGAATTAGCTGAAGAATACCGTGGGAAACTTATTGAAGCGGTAGCTGAGCTTGATGAAGAAATGATGATGAAGTACCTAGAAGGTGAAGAAATCACTGTAGAAGAGCTTAAAGCTGGTATCCGTAAGGCTACAACTTCTGTTGAATTCTTCCCAGTAATCTGTGGTTCTGCATTCAAAAATAAAGGTGTTCAAATTCTGTTAGACGCAGTTATTGACTACCTACCATCTCCATTAGATGTACCCGCTATTAAAGGTACTCTTCCGGATACGGAGGAAGCTATCGAGCGTAAGTCTAGCGATGAAGAACCATTCGCAGCTCTAGCATTCAAAATCATGACTGACCCTTATGTTGGTAAGTTAACGTTCTTCCGTGTGTACTCTGGTGTGTTAAACTCTGGATCATATGTGAAAAACTCAACTAAAGGTAAGCGTGAGCGTGTAGGTCGTATCCTACAAATGCACGCTAACAGCCGTGAAGAGATTTCAACAGTTTACGCTGGTGATATCGCTGCTGCTGTAGGTTTAAAAGATACTACTACTGGTGATACTCTTTGTGATGAGAAGAGTCTTGTTATCCTTGAGTCTATGGAATTCCCAGAACCAGTTATCTCTGTAGCTATCGAACCAAAATCTAAAGCTGACCAAGATAAAATGGGTACAGCATTATCTAAGCTTTCTGAAGAAGATCCAACATTCCGTGCTCACACTGACCAAGAAACTGGCCAAACAATCATCGCTGGTATGGGTGAACTTCACCTTGATATCATTGTTGACCGTATGCGCCGTGAATTCAAAGTGGAAGCAAACGTTGGTGCTCCTCAGGTAGCATACCGTGAGACTTTCCGCGCTGCTGCGAAAGTTGAAGGTAAGTTCGCTCGTCAATCTGGTGGTCGTGGACAATTCGGTCACGTTTGGATTGAGTTTGAACCTAATGAAGAAGGTAAAGGATTCGAATTCCAAAACAAGGTTGTCGGTGGTGTAGTTCCACGTGAATACATCCCAGCTGTTGGAGCGGGTCTTGAAGACGCACTTAAAAATGGTGTACTAGCTGGTTATCCACTAGTTGATATTAAAGCTGCGTTAGTTGACGGATCTTACCATGATGTCGATTCATCTGAGATGGCGTTCAAAATCGCTGCATCTATGGCGCTTAAAGCTGCGGTTTCTAAATGTAGCCCAGTAATTCTTGAGCCAATGATGAAAGTTGAAGTTGTAATTCCTGAAGAGTACATGGGTGACATTATGGGCGACGTAACATCTCGTCGTGGACGTGTAGAAGGTATGGAAGCTCGCGGTAACGCACAAGTTGTTCGCGCTATGGTTCCACTTTCTGAAATGTTCGGTTATGCAACAGCATTACGTTCTAACACTCAAGGACGCGGAACATTCTCAATGACATTTGATCATTATGAAGAAGTACCGAAGTCTGTTTCTGAAGAAATTATTAAAAAAAATAAAGGTGAATAATTGATTTTTATCGATTGTTCAAGTATAACTACTTATGTAAGCTTAGAAAGTGAGACGCAAGTTTCACTTTCTAGTCTAAATATAAAATAACCTATATAAACTAAGGAGGAATTTAGAATGGCTAAAGCTAAATTCGAACGTTCTAAACCCCATGTTAACATCGGTACAATCGGCCACGTTGACCATGGTAAAACTACATTAACTGCTGCGATCACTACAGTTCTTGCAAAAGCTGGTGGTGCTGAAGCACGCGGATACGATCAAATCGACGCTGCTCCAGAAGAAAGAGAGCGCGGAATCACAATCTCAACTGCACACGTTGAGTACGAAACTGAAACTCGTCACTATGCACACGTTGACTGCCCAGGTCATGCTGACTATGTTAAAAACATGATCACTGGTGCTGCTCAAATGGACGGCGGTATCTTAGTAGTATCTGCTGCTGATGGTCCAATGCCTCAAACACGTGAGCACATCCTTCTTTCTCGTCAAGTAGGTGTTCCTTACATCGTTGTATTCTTAAACAAATGCGACATGGTAGATGACGAAGAATTATTAGAATTAGTAGAAATGGAAGTTCGCGACCTATTATCTGAATACGGATTCCCAGGCGACGATATTCCTGTAATTAAAGGTTCTGCTCTTAAAGCTCTTCAAGGAGAAGCTGAGTGGGAAGAAAAAATCATCGAATTAATGACTGAAGTTGATGCTTACATCCCAACTCCAGAACGTGAAACTGACAAACCATTCTTAATGCCTATCGAGGATGTATTCTCTATCACAGGTCGTGGTACAGTTGCAACTGGTCGTGTTGAGCGTGGAATCGTTAAAGTTGGTGACGTAGTAGAAATCATCGGTCTTGCTGAAGAGAATGCTACTACAACTGTAACTGGTGTAGAAATGTTCCGTAAGCTTCTTGACCAAGCTCAAGCTGGAGACAACATCGGTGCTCTACTTCGTGGGGTTGCTCGTGAAGACATCCAACGTGGACAAGTTCTTGCTAAAACTGGCTCTGTAAAAGCACACGCTAAATTCAAAGCTGAGGTTTTCGTATTATCTAAAGAAGAAGGTGGACGTCATACTCCATTCTTCGCTAACTACCGTCCGCAGTTCTACTTCCGTACAACTGACGTAACTGGTATCATCCAATTACCAGAAGGTACTGAAATGGTAATGCCTGGTGACAACATCGAAATGACTATCGAACTTATCGCTCCAATCGCTATCGAAGAGGGAACTAAATTCTCTATTCGTGAAGGTGGACGTACAGTAGGTTACGGTGTAGTTGCTACAATCGTTGCTGAGTAGTCTTTAATTAGATTATTAAAAACTCAAGGGATTCTCCCTTGAGTTTTTTTATTGCTTATTACTATAGAAGAAAGAGATGTATTTTCTATTTTTGGATGAGTTTCTTCTATAGTATATAAAACGAAAACAACACCCAAAAACTGTAAGGTGAATAAGAGTAGATGAAAACTTGATATTCTTTAAAGTGCCATGTATAATAGCAAAAGTAGAGAAAAGCAGATGCGAACAAAAAGATGCTTGCATCTAGACGAATAACATTGTATAATAGACAATGTTGGTCTTTGACTGCGATGAAGTGGAAGGTTGCTGACACACCCGGCCGCTTTGCCATGGCATGGTGTGGGGAAATTTCCATGGAGAAGGTCTATTTTAGAAATAGGCGAACGAAGGAGGGAAAATAATGGCAAAAGAAAAAATTCGTATCCGTTTAAAAGCTTATGATCACCGTATTCTTGATCAATCAGCTGAGAAAATTGTAGAAACAGCTAAGCGTTCTGGGGCAACAGTTTCTGGTCCGATCCCATTACCAACTGAGAAGACTATTTACACAATTCTTCGTGCTGTTCATAAGTACAAAGATTCTCGTGAACAATTCGAAATGCGCACACACAAACGTCTAATCGACATCGTGAGTCCTACTCCGCAAACAGTAGATTCATTAATGCGTTTAGATTTACCATCTGGTGTAGATATCGAAATCAAACTATAATTCATATAACTTAAAAATGTAGGAGGTGTAACTCATGACCAAAGGAATCTTAGGAAGAAAGATCGGTATGACTCAAGTATTTGCTGAGAACGGTGAGTTAATCCCAGTAACGGTAATCGCTGCTAATCCAAACGTTGTTCTTCAAAAGAAAACAACTGAAACTGATGGCTACAACGCAATTCAGTTAGGATTTGAAGATAAACGTGAAAAGTTAACTAACAAACCTGAACAAGGCCACACTGCTAAAGCATCTACAACTCCTAAGCGCTTCATTCGCGAAATCCGCGATGCAGACGTGGACGGATTAGAGGTTGGTCAAGAGGTAAAAGTTGAAGTTTTCGCTGCAGGTGAAATCGTTGACGTAACAGGAATTTCTAAAGGTAAAGGTTTCCAAGGTGTTATTAAACGCCACGGACAATCTCGCGGACCTATGTCTCATGGTTCTCGCTATCACCGTCGTCCAGGTTCAATGGGGCCAGTTGCTCCGAACCGTGTATTCAAAGGCAAAAAACTTGCTGGACGTATGGGTGGAGACCAAGTTACTATCCAAAACTTAGAAATCGTTCAAGTTGACACTGAGCGCAACTTATTACTAGTAAAAGGTAACGTTCCAGGTGCTAAGAAATCTCTTGTAGTTGTTCAAGGCGCTGTGAAGGTTAGCAAATAATTCACAATAGGAAGGAGGAATTCCAATGCCAAAAGTTACTGTATATAACCAAACTGGTTCACAGGTTGGTGAAATCGAATTAGCTGAAGCTATTTTCGGTATCGAACCAAATGAAGCTGTACTATTTGAAGCTGTAATGATGCAACGTGCATCTTTACGTCAAGGTACACATAAAGTAAAAACTCGCTCTGAAGTTCGTGGTGGTGGTCGTAAACCATGGCGTCAAAAAGGAACTGGACGTGCTCGTCAAGGTTCTATCCGCTCTCCTCAATGGCGTGGTGGTGGTACGGTATTCGGACCTACACCAAGAAGCTATGCGTACAAACTTCCTAAGAAAGTTCGTCGTTTAGCAATCAAATCTGCATTAGCTACTAAAGTAGTTGAGAACAACATTGTAGTTCTTGAGGACCTAGTGTTAAATGCACCAAAAACAAAAGACATGGTAGCAGTACTTAAAGGATTAACTGTTGAGAAGAAAGCTCTTATCGTAACTGCTGATGCAAACGAATCTGTAGAGTTATCTGCTCGCAATATCCCTGGAGTAACAGTAATCACTGCTGATGGCGTAAACGTGCTTGATGTGCTTCATCATGATAAGCTAATCATGACAAAAGCGGCAGTGGAAAAAGTAGAGGAGGTGCTTGCATAATGAGAGATCCTCGTGATATCATTAAGCGCCCAGTTATCACTGAACGTTCTATGGAAATGATGGCTGAAAAAAAATACACGTTCGACGTGGACGTTAAATCTAATAAAACAGAGGTTAAAGACGCTATAGAAGCGATCTTTGGTGTTAATGTAGACAAAGTAAATATCATGAACTACAAGCCGAAAGCAAAACGTGTTGGTCGTCACGCTGGTTTTACTAGCCGTCGTCGTAAAGCAATCGTTAAGCTAACTGCTGACAGCAAAGAAATCGAAATCTTCCAAGGCGTTTAATTCTTACTAAAGAAGGAGGGAAATTGAGATGGGAATTAAAAAGTATAATCCAACTACTAACGGTCGTCGTAACATGACTACGAATGATTTCGCTGAAATCACGACCGACAGACCGGAAAAGTCTTTACTTGCTCCTTTAAGCAAAAAGGCTGGTCGTAATAACCAAGGTAAAATTACTGTACGTCATCAAGGTGGCGGACATAAGCGTCAATACCGTATCATCGACTTTAAGCGTAACAAAGATGGAATTCCAGGACGCGTTGCTACGATCGAATATGATCCAAACCGCTCTGCGAATATCGCATTAATTAACTACGTTGACGGTGAAAAACGTTACATTCTTGCTCCTAAAACTTTAGAAGTGGGTATGGAAGTTATGTCTGGTCCTGAATCTGACATTAAAATCGGTAACGCATTACCATTAATCAACATTCCAGTAGGTACTGTTGTTCATAACATCGAGCTTAAGCCTGGTCGTGGCGGACAATTAGTTCGTTCTGCTGGTACATCTGCTCAAGTACTTGGTAAAGAAGGAAAATACGTACTTGTACGTTTAACTTCTGGTGAAGTACGTTTAGTATTATCTGCTTGTCGCGCTTCAATCGGTCAAGTTGGTAACGAACAACACGAACTTATCAAAATCGGTAAAGCAGGTCGCTCTCGCTGGTTAGGTAAGCGCCCAACAGTTCGTGGTTCTGTAATGAACCCGGTTGATCACCCACACGGTGGTGGTGAAGGTCGCTCTCCAATCGGACGTAAGTCTCCAATGTCTCCATGGGGTAAACCAACTCTTGGATTCAAGACTCGTAAGAAAAACAAAGCGTCTGATAAATTTATCGTTCGTCGTCGTAAAAAATAATGGGATTGTAGTACGGTTCGCTTCAAGAACCGTACGCCAATCACGAAGGGAGGCACCAAAATGGCTCGTAGCTTAAAAAAAGGACCATTTGTCGATGATCACTTAATGAACAAAATGGAAAAATTAGTTGCATCTGAGCAAAAACAAGTTGTTAAAACTTGGTCTCGCCGTTCAACAATCTTCCCTCAGTTCATCGGACATACAATTGCTGTATATGATGGTCGTAAACACGTACCTGTGTACATCACTGAGGATATGGTTGGCCATAAGTTAGGTGAATTCGCACCAACTCGTACGTATAAAGGTCACCTTGCTGACGATAAGAAAACTAGAAGATAATGAGAGGAGGCACTTCAATGCAAGCTAAAGCAGTAGTGAGAACAGTTCGTATTGCTCCTCGTAAGGTTCGTTTAGTAGTAGACTTAATCCGAGGTAAGCAAGTGGGTGAAGCGATTGCTATCCTTAACCACACACCAAAAACTGCTTCTCCAGTTGTAGAAAAAGTTTTAAAATCTGCAATCGCAAATGCAGAGCACAATTATGAGATGGATATTAACAACCTAGTTGTTGAAAAAGTCTTCGTTGACGAAGGTCCAACGTTGAAACGTTTCCGTCCACGTGCAATGGGTCGTGCAAGCCAAATTAACAAACGCACAAGCCACATCACAGTTGTGGTATCAGAAAAGAAGGAGGGATAATCGATGGGTCAGAAGGTTAATCCAATTGGTCTTCGTGTCGGTATTATCCGCGACTGGGAATCTCGTTGGTTCGCTGAGAAAGATTATGCTACGTTATTACATGAAGACATCAAAATCCGTGAGTACATTACTGTACGCTTAAAAGATTCTGCTGTTGCTAAAGTAGAAATCGAACGTGCAGCAAATCGTGTAAATGTTACAATTCACACTGCAAAACCTGGTATGGTAATTGGTAAAGGTGGTACTGAAGTTGAAGCACTTCGTAAAGCTCTTAACCAATTAACAGGCAAGCGTGTACACATTAACATTTTAGAAGTTAAGAGAGCTGATCTTAACGCTAAATTAGTAGGCGAAAACATCGCTCGTCAATTAGAAAACCGTGTATCATTCCGTCGTGCACAAAAGCAAGTTATTCAACGTGCTATGCGTGCAGGAGCAAAAGGTATTAAAACACAGGTTTCTGGTCGTCTTGGCGGAGCTGATATCGCTCGTGCAGAATCTTACAGTGAAGGAACTGTTCCACTTCATACACTTCGCGCTGATATTGACTATGCAGCAGTTGAAGCTGATACAACATACGGTAAATTAGGCGTAAAAGTATGGATCTACCGTGGAGAAGTCCTTCCTACAAAAAAGAAAGCTTCTGAGGAAGGAGGAAAATAATATGTTAATGCCTAAACGCGTAAAATATCGTAGAGAGCATCGTGGTAAAATGCGTGGTCGTGCAAAAGGTGGAACTGAAATCGCTTTTGGTGAATTTGGTTTACAAGCACTAGCTGCTTCATGGATTACAAACCGTCAAATCGAAGCTGCTCGTCGTGCAATGACTCGTCACATGAAACGTGGCGGTAAAGTATGGATTAAAATTTTCCCTTCTAAACCTTACACTGCAAAACCTCTAGAAGTACGTATGGGTTCCGGTAAAGGGGCACCAGAAGGCTGGGTAGCAGTAGTAAAACCTGGGAAAATTATGTTTGAAATTGCGGGTGTATCTGAAGAGGTAGCACGCGAAGCATTACGTCTTGCAGCTCACAAGTTACCTGTGAAATGTAAATTCGTAAAACGTGAAGAAAATGGTGGTGAATCTAATGAAAACTAATGATATTCGTGAATTAACCACTGCCGAAATCGAAACAAAAGTTAAAGCTTTAAAGGAAGAGTTGTTTAATCTTCGCTTCCAACTTGCTACAGGACAATTAGAGAACCCAACTCGCATCCGTGAAGTACGTAAAGCGATTGCTCGTATGAAAACTGTAGTTTGTGAAAGAGAGATCGGAATTAATCGATAAATTGAGGGGAGGTTTGCATAGTGAGCGAACGTAACCAACGCAAAGTTTATACTGGTCGTGTTGTTTCTGACAAAATGGACAAAACGATTACAGTTTTAGTTGAAACTTACAAAACTCATTCCTTATACGGAAAACGTGTTAAGTATTCTAAAAAGTATAAAGCCCATGATGAGCAAAACCAAGCGAAACTTGGCGATATCGTTAAAATCATGGAAACTCGCCCGCTTTCTGCTACTAAGCGTTTCCGTTTAGTTGAAATCGTTGAAGAAGCGGTTGTTATCTAAATAGACGAATCGGAATTTTTAGTCCGAAGGGAGGTTTCATAACATGATCCAACAAGAATCTCGTTTGAAAGTTGCTGACAACTCTGGTGCACGTGAACTTTTAACAATTAAAGTATTAGGCGGCTCTGGTCGTAAATATGCTTATATTGGTGATATTATCGTTGCTACGGTAAAACAAGCAACACCAGGTGGCGTTGTTAAAAAAGGTGACGTTGTTAAGGCAGTAGTGGTACGTACGAAGAGCGGAGCTCGTCGTCCGGACGGTTCTTACATTAAATTTGATGAAAACGCAGCGGTTATCATCAAAGACGATAAGAGCCCACGTGGTACTCGTATCTTCGGACCAGTAGCTCGTGAATTACGTGATAGCAACTTCATGAAGATCGTTTCTTTAGCTCCAGAAGTTCTATAATTTAAGGTATTGCCTTGCTAAGGAGGTGCAGAATTAAGATGCATGTAAAAAAAGGTGATAAAGTTCAGGTAATCACTGGTAAAGACAAAGGAAAACAAGGTGTTATCCTTGTGGCTTTCCCAAAGCAAAACCGTGTTATCGTTGAGGGTGTTAACATCGTTAAAAAACACTCTAAGCCATCTCAATTAAATCCACAAGGTGGAATTATTACGAAAGAAGCACCTATTCACGTTTCTAATGTTATGGTATTAGATCCGAAAACAGGCGAACCTACTCGCGTAGGCTTCAAAGTAGAAGATGGTAAAAAAGTGCGTATTGCAAAAAAATCTGGTGAATTATTAGATAAATAATTTTCTTAAGAAAGGAGGTCACTTCATTGAATCGCCTTAAAGAGAAGTTCCAAAAGGAAATTACTCCTGCTCTAATGAGCAAGTTTAACTATAAATCTGTGATGGAAGTACCGAAAATCGAAAAGATCGTAATCAACACTGGTGTTGGTGACGCGGTATCTAACTCAAAAGCTTTAGACAATGCAGTAGAAGAATTAACTCAAATCGCAGGTCAAAAACCTGTTGTAACTCGCGCTAAAAAATCAATCGCTGGTTTCCGTCTTCGTGAAGGTATGCCAATCGGTGCGAAAGTAACTTTACGCGGTCAGCAAATGTATGAGTTCTTCGACAAATTAGTATCAGTTTCTTTACCACGTGTACGTGATTTCCGTGGTGTTTCTAAGAAATCATTTGATGGTCGTGGGAACTACACATTAGGTGTTAAAGAGCAACTAATTTTCCCTGAGATTGATTATGATAAAGTAAGCAAAGTCCGAGGTATGGACATCGTAATCGTTACTACAGCGAAAACTGATGAAGAAGCTCGTGAACTTTTAACACAATTCGGTATGCCATTCCAAAAATAATGGAAGCCAACGCTAAGTAGAGGAGGCGAAAACGTGGCTAAAAAATCTATGATCGCGAAACAAAAGCGTACTCCTAAGTTTAAAGTACAAGAGTATACACGTTGCGAACGCTGCGGTCGTCCGCATTCTGTATACCGCAAATTTAAGCTTTGCCGTATTTGTTTCCGTGAACTTGCATATAAAGGTCAAATTCCTGGTGTTAAAAAAGCTAGTTGGTAAAACCCACAAATGGGAAGGAGGTAAAACACATGGTGATGACAGATCCAATTGCAGACATGCTTACTCGCATCCGTAATGCGAATATGGTACGTCATGAGAAATTAGAGGTTCCTGCTTCTAAAATCAAAAAAGAGATCGCTGATCTTTTAAAGCGTGAAGGTTTCATTCGTGATGTAGAATACATCGGGGATAACAAACAAGGTATCCTTCGTATTTTCCTGAAATATGGTGCAAACAATGAACGTGTAATCACTGGATTAAAGCGTATCAGTAAACCTGGCTTACGCGTTTACGCAAAAGCTGATGAAGTACCTCGTGTACTTAACGGATTAGGTATCGCTCTTGTTTCTACATCTAAGGGAGTAATGACAGACAAAGATGCTCGTCAATTACAAACTGGTGGAGAAGTAGTAGCATACGTTTGGTAATATATATTTAAAACGAACGGAGGTGTGACCACATGTCTCGTATTGGTAAAAAGATTCTTGAAATCCCTGCAGGTGTTACTATTACAGTTGCAGAAGACAATACTGTAACAGTAAAAGGCCCTAAAGGTGAATTAACTCGTACTTTCAAAACTGATATGTCTATCAAAATTGAAGAAAATACACTAACAGTTGAGCGTCCATCTGAACAGAAGGAACACCGTGCATTACACGGTACAACTCGTGCTTTAATCGGAAACATGGTTGAAGGTGTAACTACAGGTTTTGCACGCGGACTTGAATTAGTCGGTGTTGGTTACCGTGCTCAAAAACAAGGTGATAAACTTGTTTTAAGCGTAGGTTATTCTCATCCAGTAGAAATGACTCCAGAAGCAGGACTTGAAGTTGAAGTACCTGTACCAACTAAAATCGTAATTAAAGGTATCGACAAGCAACGTGTTGGCGAATTTGCTGCTAACATCCGTGCTGTACGTGCTCCTGAGCCATATAAAGGTAAAGGTATTCGTTACGAAGGCGAAGTTGTTCGTCGTAAAGAAGGTAAAACTGCTAAGTAAACCCGTTAGGTGAAAGAAAGGAGTGACAAGAATGATCACTAAAGCTGCTAAAAATGCGACTCGTAAGAAAAGACATGCACGTGTACGTGCTAAACTTACTGGTACTGCAGAACGTCCACGTTTAAACGTGTACCGTTCTAACCAACATATTTACGCTCAAGTTATTGATGATGTAAATGGTGTAACATTAGTAAGTGCATCTACTCTTGATAAAGACCTTGCTCTTAACGGTACTAGCAATACTGAAGCTGCTACGAAAGTTGGAGAATCAGTTGCTAAGCGTGCTGTAGAGAAAGGCGTTAAAGAAGTAGTATTTGATCGCGGTGGTTACTTATACCATGGCCGTGTTAAAGCTCTAGCTGAAGCTGCTCGTGAGGCTGGATTACAATTTTAATGGTCAAAGGAGGGAAAATTGATGCAACGCATTGACCCAAGTAAATTAGAACTTGAAGAACGTGTAGTTACGATAAATCGTGTCGCGAAAGTTGTTAAGGGTGGTCGTCGTTTCCGCTTTGCTGCACTAGTTGTAGTTGGCGATAAAAACGGTCATGTTGGATTCGGTACTGGTAAAGCACAAGAGGTACCAGACGCAATCCGTAAAGCTATCGAAGACGCTAAGAAAAACCTAATCGCTGTACCATTAGTTGGTACAACAATTCCACATACAATCAACGGTCATTTTGGAGCTGGTGAAGTATTCTTAAAACCTGCTGCTGAGGGTACTGGTGTTATTGCTGGTGGACCTGTTCGTGCGGTACTAGAATTAGCTGGTGTACAAGATATTCTTTCGAAATCTCTTGGTACTAACACACCAATCAACATGATTCGCGCTACTGTGAACGGATTAAGCGAACTTAAGCGCGCTGAAGATGTTGCAAAATTACGCGGTAAATCTGTAGAAGAGCTACTAGGTTAAGGAGGGAAAACAAATGGCGAAAAAGTTAGAAATTACCCTCACTCGTAGTGTAATTGGTCGTCCACAAGATCAACGTGCGACGGTAGAAGCTTTAGGTCTTAAAAAGTTGAATTCAACTGTAGTTAAGGAAGAAACTCCTGCTATTCTTGGTATGATCAACAAAGTTTCTCACCTTATCTCTGTAAAAGAAGCTTAAGGATAACTCATTAATATAAGGAGGTGCCTGGGAATGAAACTTCATGAATTAAAACCTGCAGAAGGTTCTCGTAAAGTACGTAACCGTGTCGGTCGTGGTATCGGTTCTGGTAACGGTAAAACTGCTGGTAGAGGTCATAAAGGACAAAACGCACGTTCTGGCGGCGGTGTTCGTCTTGGCTTCGAAGGTGGTCAAACTCCACTATTCCGTCGTTTACCAAAACGCGGCTTCACAAACATTAACCGTAAAGAGTTTACTATTGTAAACTTATCAACGTTAAATCGTTTTGAAGATGGTACAGAAGTAACACCTGAATTATTGCTGGAAACTGGCGTTATCAGCAAGTTAAACGACGGTGTTAAAATTCTTGCAAGCGGAGCAGTAGAGAAAAAATTAACTGTTAAAGCGCACAAGTTCTCTTCAAGTGCTAAAGAAGCAATTGAAGCAGCTGGCGGATCAGTTGAGGTGATCTAATGTTTCGTACAATCTCCAACTTTATGCGCGTTGCTGAGATAAGACGTAAAATATTATTCACTTTAGCGATGTTAGTCGTATTCAGGATTGGCACGTTTATCCCAGTGCCATTTACAAATGGAGACGTACTGAAAGCACAAGATCAATTAAATGCCTTAGGTATCCTAAATACATTTGGCGGTGGCGCCTTGAAGAACTTCTCCATCTTCGCGATGGGAATCATGCCGTATATTACAGCATCCATCATCGTGCAATTATTGCAGATGGATGTTGTTCCTAAATTTTCGGAATGGTCGAAGCAAGGCGAAATGGGCCGTCGTAAACTAACGCAATTCACGCGTTACTTTACAATTGTTCTTGCGTTTATTCAGGGGTTTGGTATGTCAATCGGTTTTAACGGTATGGTAGGTGGGCAATTAATTTTGAATCCAGGTTGGAGCACTTATTTATACATTGCTACGGTACTGACTGCTGGTACTGCATTTTTAATGTGGTTAGGTGAACAGATTACATCTAAAGGTGTAGGTAATGGTATTTCCATTCTTATCTTTGGTGGTATTGCCGCAGCGATCCCAAGTGTTATATCTCAAGTGTATCAACAACAGTTTCAAAATATCGGAGATCAATTGTTCATGAGTATCGTTAAAGTTGCATTGATTTTACTAGCTGTGCTAGCAGTTATTGTTGGTGTTATTTTCATTCAACAGGCTGTTAGAAAGATCCCAATTCAATACGCGAAGCGTGTAACAGGAGGGAATGGGAATCATGCTGGAGCACAAAACACTCATTTACCACTTAAGGTAAATAGTGCGGGTGTTATTCCAGTCATTTTTGCTGTTTCATTCTTAATTACGCCTCCAACTATTGCACAGTTCTTCCCGAAACATGATGTATCGCAGTGGATTATTGCAAACTTTAACTATTCTCACCCAGTGGGAATGATCATATATGTTGCGCTCATTGTAGCCTTCACATACTTCTATGCATTTGTTCAGGTTAATCCAGAGCAAATGTCAGAGAATCTAAACAAGCAAGGTGGATATGTTCCAGGTATTCGTCCGGGTAAGAATACAGAACAATATCTAACAAAAATCTTGTATCGTTTGACCTTTGTGGGATCAATTTTCCTAGCAGCGATTGCAATCTTACCAGTTATCTTTACGAAATTGGGAAATCTTCCTCCATCTGCACAGATTGGTGGAACGAGTATGTTAATCGTTGTCGGCGTTGCTTTAGAAACAATGAAGCAGCTAGAAAGCCAATTGGTAAAACGCCATTACAAAGGGTTTATCAAGCAGTGAGTAAGTGGGAAGAACTGTCTTCCCTACATGCTCATGTACTGAGGGGGAACAAGGATGAACTTGATTTTAATGGGGCTTCCTGGTGCTGGTAAAGGTACACAAGCCGAACAGATTGTTGCCAAGTATAACATCCCTCACATCTCAACAGGAGATATGTTCCGTGCAGCTATGAAGGCTGAAACTGAACTTGGTTTACAAGCAAAATCTTTTATTGATAAAGGTGCGCTTGTTCCAGATGAAGTTACAATTGGAATTGTTCGTGAACGTTTAAGCCAAGAAGACTGTATTAAAGGCTTCTTATTAGATGGTTTCCCACGAACTGTTGCACAAGCATCAGCTCTTGAAGAGATTATGAAAGATCTTGGCAAAAAAATCGACTATGTTTTAAACATTAATGTGGATTCAGGATTGTTATTAACACGCCTTACAGGCCGTCGCATTTGTAAAGAATGCGGTGCAACTTACCACTTAGAATTCAATCCGCCAGCAAAAGCTGATGTGTGCGATAAATGTGGTGGCGAATTATATCAACGCTCTGATGACAATGAAGAAACTGTAGCAAATCGTTTAGATGTAAATATTAAGCAAACAAAACCTTTGCTTGATTTCTACGAGGAGCTTGGCTACTTACAAAGCATTAATGGTGAGCAAGATATCAATAAAGTATTTGCTGATATCGATGTTCTCATCGGAGGCTTAGCGTAATGATCATCTGCAAAACTCCTCGCGAGATAGAAATCATGCGAGAAGCTGGCAGGATCGTTGCTTTAACTCATCAAGAGTTGAAACAACATATTACTCCAGGAATTACAACGAAAGAGCTCGATCAAATAGCGGAAAAGACGATTCGAAAATATGGTGCTACGCCATCTTTTAAAGGATACAACGGATTTCCGGGGAGCATTTGTGCTTCTGTAAATGAAGAGCTTGTACACGGGATTCCAGGGAAGCGTAAGCTCGAAGAGGGCGATATCATCAGTATCGATATTGGTGCGAAATACAATGGGTACCATGGAGATTCTGCATGGACGTATCCAGTTGGAAACATTTCTGAATCTGTTCAAAAGCTACTTGATGTCACAGAAAAATCGTTGTATCTTGGTCTAGAACAAGTAAAACCAGACGAAAGATTATCAAATATCTCGCATGCGGTTCAAACACATGCTGAAGAGAATGGGTTCTCGATCGTTAGGGAGTATGTTGGTCACGGAATCGGGCAAGACTTACATGAGGACCCTCAAATCCCGCACTATGGTCCACCAAATAGAGGCCCTAGATTAAAGCCGGGAATGGTCATCTGTGTTGAGCCGATGGTGAATCAAGGAAGACGATATGTAAAAACACTATCTGATGACTGGACAGTGGTAACGGTAGATGGTAAATGGTGTGCCCATTTTGAGCACACGATTGCTCTTACAGAAGCAGGATACGAAATCCTTACCACTTTATAAGTAGCTGGCTCTCCGGGATTTCAGAGCAGTGTAAAATGTTACTGATTTGAAGAAGGGAGAACTATTGAATGGCTAAAGATGATGTAATTGAAGTCGAAGGTACCGTTCTTGAAACGTTGCCAAATGCTATGTTCAAAGTAGAATTAGAGAATGGGCATGTCGTATTGGCTCACGTTTCTGGTAAAATCCGTATGAACTTCATTCGTATTTTACCAGGAGACAAAGTTACGGTAGAATTATCTCCGTACGATTTAAATCGTGGTCGTATTACGTACCGTTTTAAATAATATAGCACTCCGTAATCTTTAAGGAGGTTCGAGACATGAAAGTAAGACCGTCAGTTAAACCAATCTGCGAAAAATGTAAAGTTATTCGTAGACGTGGAAAAGTAATGGTTATTTGTGAAAACCCTAAACATAAACAAAAACAAGGTTAATCAGAAGGAGGTGCATTCAGAATGGCACGTATCGCAGGTGTAGATATTCCTCGTGACAAGCGCGTTGTTATTTCTTTAACTTACGTATTCGGCATTGGTCGCACAACTGCTGAAAAAATTATTACAGAAGCTGGTATTTCTTCGGAAACACGAGTTCGTGATTTATCGGAAGATGAATTAGGACGTATCCGTGATATCATCGATCGTATTAAAGTTGAGGGAGACCTTCGTCGTGAAGTATCTCTTAACATTAAACGTCTAATGGAGATCGGTTCTTACCGTGGTCTTCGTCACCGTCGTGGTTTACCAGTTCGTGGTCAAAACTCTAAAAACAATGCTCGTACACGTAAAGGTCCACGTCGTACAGTAGCAAATAAAAAGAAATAATAAGTAAAGGAGGTTGAACTAACAATGGCACGTAAAACAAACACTCGTAAAAAACGTGTGAAAAAGAATATTGAAGCTGGTATAGCTCATATTCGTTCTACTTTCAACAACACAATCGTAACACTTACAGATACTCATGGTAACGCACTTTCTTGGTCTAGTGCTGGTGCACTTGGTTTCCGTGGATCTCGTAAATCTACTCCATTCGCTGCGCAAATGGCTGCTGAAGCTGCTTCTAAAGTTGCAATGGAGCATGGTTTAAAAACTTTAGAGGTTACTGTTAAAGGTCCTGGTGCTGGTCGTGAAGCTGCAATTCGTGCTCTTCAAGCGGCAGGTCTAGAAGTAACAGCAATTAGAGATGTTACTCCAGTTCCTCATAATGGATGTCGTCCACCAAAACGTCGTCGTGTGTAATTTTTCTGTATAGAATTTTCCCTTTTGTCTATAATGGATATGATGCATTATCGAGAAATTTCGTACAGAAACATCGCTTGTTGTGCACAATCGGGAACTGCCTAAGGGGGACTTTCGGTTAAACAGAGGTTCTTCCTTTGTTTAACCGGGGTTTCGACGTTTTGAAGGAGGGTTTAGTTAATGATTGAAATCGAAAAACCGAAAATCGAAACGGTTGAACTTAACGAAGATGCTAAGTATGGCAAATTCGTGATTGAACCGCTTGAGCGTGGATATGGTACTACTTTGGGTAACTCCTTACGTCGTATTCTTTTATCCTCACTCCCTGGTGCCGCTGTAACTGCTATCCAAATCGATGGCGTTTTACACGAATTTTCAACAGTTGAGGGCGTAGTAGAAGACGTTACGACGATGATCTTAAACTTGAAAAAGTTAGCTCTTAAAATCTACTCTGAAGAAGAGAAGACGTTGGAAATCGATGTACAGGGCGAAGGTATTGTCACAGCTGCTGATATTACTCACGATAGTGATGTTGAAATCTTAAATCCAGATTTACACATTGCGACGTTAGCAAAAAATGCGCATTTCCGCATGCGTTTAACTGCAAAGCGTGGCCGTGGGTATACGCCAGCTGATGCAAATAAAAGCGAAGATCAACCAATAGGAGTAATTCCTATTGATTCTATTTATACTCCAGTATCACGTGTGACTTACCAAGTGGAAAAGACACGTGTCGGACAAGTGGCTAATTATGATAAGCTTACGCTTGATGTATGGACGGATGGAAGCATCGGGCCAAAAGAAGCTATCTCTTTAGGTGCCAAAATCTTAACTGAGCATTTAAATATCTTTGTTGGTTTAACTGACGAAGCACAAAATGCTGAGATTATGGTCGAGAAGGAAGAAGATCAAAAAGAAAAAGTTCTTGAGATGACTATCGAAGAACTAGATCTTTCTGTTCGTTCTTATAATTGCCTAAAACGTGCAGGAATTAATACTGTACAAGAGCTTGCGAACAAAACAGAAGAAGATATGATGAAAGTTCGTAACTTAGGACGTAAATCCTTAGAAGAAGTTAAACATAAACTTGAGGAATTAGGTTTAGGTTTACGTAAAGACGACTGAGGATTTAAACCCATCAACAAAGGAGGGAACTACGAATGGCATACAGAAAATTAGGCCGTACAAGTGCGCAACGTAAAGCTATGTTACGTGATTTAGCTACTGATTTAATTATCAACGAGCGCATCCAAACGACAGAAACTCGTGCAAAAGAACTTCGTTCTGTAGTGGAAAAAATGATCACTTTAGGTAAACGCGGAGATCTTCATGCTCGTCGTCAAGCAGCAGCTTTCATCCGTAATGAGGTTGCTAACGCTGAGACTGGTCAAGATGCACTTCAAAAATTATTCGCTGATGTAGCTCCACGCTATGCTGAGCGCCAAGGCGGATACACTCGTATTGCAAAAATTGGTCCACGTCGCGGAGACGCAGCACCAATGGTAATTATCGAGTTAGTATAATGATGATTAAAAGGGCAGGACAGTTCTTTTCAAGTAACTGGTCATGGCCCTTTTTTTTTAAGTATAAAAATAGGCTAACTTGACGAAAGAAAGGGTGCCTTGTATTGAAAAAAGAGAAACTTCGGACAGAAAATATATCATTTCAATATCCTGGGGCAGCCTCTTATGCATTAAAAGATGTTTCGTTTTCCTTATATGAAGGAGAATGGGTATCTGTTATTGGACAAAATGGTTCAGGGAAGTCTACACTTGCAAAATTATTGAATGGCTTATTTTTACCGGAATCAGGGAAAATTACTTTAAATGATACAATGATTTTATCAGAGGAAACAGTATGGGATGTTCGAAAGCAAATTGGCATGGTATTTCAAAATCCAGATAATCAATTTGTTGGAACGACAGTACAAGATGACGTTGTATTCGGCCTAGAGAACATCGGAATGCCAAGGGAGCAGATGATAGAAAGACTAGAACAAGCTCTGCAACTTGTCCGTATGGAAGATTTTTTAAATGAAGAACCCCATTCATTATCTGGTGGACAAAAGCAGCGAGTCGCAATAGCAGGTGTTCTAGCACTTCAACCATCTATTTTAATACTAGATGAAGCAACTTCAATGTTAGACCCTCAGGGGAGACGTGAAGTAGTAGAAACGGTCAGACAACTTGTTGATCAAAAGGGTATTACGGTATTATCGATTACGCACGATTTAGAAGAAGCGGCACAGTCAGACCGTATTATTATTTTGAACAAGGGAGAAATATTAGAGGAAGGTACTCCAGAGCAAATTTTCAAATCCTCTCATATGCTCCAAGAGATTGGATTAGATGTACCTTTTTCGGTGAAAATAGCAGAATTATTAAAAAGAAATGAAATTCACTTGCAAAATACGCATCTTACAATGGAAAGCTTGGTGAACGAACTTTGGAGATTACATTCCAAAAAGTAGAACATCGTTATCAATATAAAACTCCATTTGAAAGACGCGCACTTTATGATGTAGACGTGTCGTTTCCAAGTGGGGGCTATTATGCCATTATCGGTCATACTGGTTCAGGTAAGTCGACGATGATTCAACATTTAAATGGTTTATTGCAGCCGACAAATGGTACGGTTCAAATTGGTGAACATTTAATTTCAGCAGGGAAGAAAGAGAAAAAGCTTAAGCCGCTACGAAAAAAAGTAGGGGTTGTCTTTCAGTTTCCAGAACATCAACTATTTGAAGAAACAGTTGAAAAGGACATTTGTTTTGGACCGACTAATTTTGGTGTATCTGAAGAAGAGGCAAAACAAAAGGCGAAAGATGCGATCCAGCTTGTTGGATTGGACATAGAGTTATTAGCACGTTCTCCGTTTGAATTAAGCGGTGGGCAAATGAGGCGTGTTGCAATAGCAGGCGTACTTGCGATGGAACCCGAAGTGCTTGTATTAGATGAACCTACAGCAGGGCTTGATCCAAAAGGACAGCACGAGCTCATGGAGATGTTTTACAATTTGCATAAGGAACAGGGGCTTACAGTCATTCTTGTTACCCATAATATGGAGGATGCCGCTAAGTATGCAGATCAAATAGTGGTCATGCATAAAGGAACGGTCTTTTTGCAAGGAAGAGCAGAGGAAGTATTTTCATATGCTGATGAATTAGAACAAATCGGTGTGGATCTTCCAATGTCTTTAAAGTATAAACGTGCAATTGAAGAGAAGTTTGGTATTTCAATTTCGAAGGCTACCTTATCTTTAGAGGATCTTACTCATGAAGTTGTACAGGTGTTACGAAAAGGTGGTCATGAATCATGCAGCAGTTGATTATTGGGAGATATATTCCAGGTCAGTCACTCATTCATCAACTTGATCCTCGTACGAAGCTGTTGATTGTCTTTTTATATGTATTTGTTGTTTTCTTAGCAAATAATGCGATTTCATATGGATTTTTATTTTTATATGCACTCATTGCTTTATTTTTTGCAAAAGTGCCGATTCGTTATATACTTTCGGGCTTAAAACCAATTCTGTGGATTTTTCTTTTTACATTTTTCCTGCATATTTTTACAAATAAAGAAGGGGAAGTACTATTCCAGCTTGGTTGGTTTTCGATACATGAAAAAGGATTAGAGCAAGGGATATACATTTCTATACGATTCTTCGTTATTATTTTGATGACGACATTATTAACGTTAACGACGACACCTATTGAAATTACAGATGGGTTGGAGACGTTATTAAAGCCGTTCAAGCGTATAAAAGTTCCTGTTCATGAA
Organism: Bacillus sp. TH50; assembly: GCF_016650565.1. Taxonomy (NCBI): domain Bacteria; kingdom Bacillati; phylum Bacillota; class Bacilli; order Caryophanales; family Bacillaceae; genus Bacillus; species Bacillus sp. TH50. Next base: position 50,704 of record NZ_JAEKFM010000004.1, read on the forward strand.
ATCGCATTAATGATGTCAATTTCACTACGTTTTATCCCGACATTAATGGATGAAACGAGTAAAATTATGAAAGCACAAGCGTCACGTGGCATTGATTTCGCCGGGGGACCGATAAAAGATAGGATGAAAGCTATTATCTCACTACTCGTTCCATTATTTATCAGTGCTTTTAAGCGTGCAGAGGACTTGGCGATTGCGATGGAATCTCGTGGATATAAAAGTGGCGAAGGACGTACTAAATTTAGGCAACTACGCTGGAAAATAAGTGATACAGTAACAATTGTAAGCTTACTTTGTTTAGCTTGTATTTTGGCATGGGTGCGGTCGTAATGGAGAATAGAGAAATGGAAAGAATAAAATGTACAGTTGCATATGATGGCATTCATTTTTGTGGTTACCAAATTCAACCACAGCATCGGACTGTTCAACAAGAAATAGAGAAAGCATTGCAGAAGTTGCATAAAGGAGAACTTGTTCGTGTGCAGGCATCAGGCAGAACGGATTCTACCGTTCACGCCAAAGGACAAGTGATACACTTTGATACACCTTTGTCTCTTGAAGAGTGGCAATGGAGTAATGCTTTAAATACAATGTTGCCGGATGATATTATTATCAGGCAGGTAGAGAAGAAAACAGAAGAATTTCATGCACGTTACGGTGTCGAGAAAAAAGAATATCGCTATCGTGTATTATTATCAAAGACTGCGGATGTATTCCGTAGAAATTACGTATATCAATATCCATATCCGCTCGAAATAAACTCTATAAGAAAAGCGATTCCTTATTTTATTGGAACGCATGACTTTACTTCTTTTTGTTCGGCAAAAACTGACAAAAAAGATAAAGTGCGAACAATTTATGAAATTGAATTAATTGAGCAAGACGATGAATTAATTTTTCGCTTTGTAGGTAATGGATTTTTATATAATATGGTCAGAATTATTGTTGGTACGTTACTTAGCGTAGGTCAAGGAAAGCTTGATCCGGATAGTATTCCAGAGATTTTAGCGAAACAAAATCGCCAGTTTGCTGGAAAGATGGCTCCAGGTCATGGACTTTACTTATGGCAGGTAAACTATAACAACTAATCCTGGTGTAACATTTGCTTGACATTAGAAACTCAAAAGTATATCATAACATATGGTATTGTTTCTAAAACCACGATTAGCCCCGGAAGGAAATCGTGTTTAAGATAAACAATAGATTTTTTCTATGGAAAAGATAACGAGGAGGGAAACACATGCGTACGACTTTTATGGCAAAAGCTAACGAAGTTGAGCGTAAATGGTATGTGGTTGATGCTGAAGGTCAAACTTTAGGTCGCCTATCTACTGAAGTAGCATCCATTTTACGTGGTAAACACAAACCAACATTTACACCACACGTTGACACGGGTGATCATGTAATTATTATTAACGCTGAGAAAATTCATTTAACAGGTAATAAATTAAACGATAAAATTTACTACCGTCACACTAACCACCCAGGTGGACTTAAGCAAAGAACAGCTCTAGAAATGCGTACAAACTACCCTGTACAAATGTTAGAGCTTGCAATTAAAGGCATGCTTCCAAAAGGACGTTTAGGACGTCAAGTGTCTAAGAAATTAAACGTGTATGCTGGAGCAGAGCATCCACACCAAGCACAACAACCAGAAGTTTACGAACTTCGCGGATAATTAATTAAAGGAGGGCTTACTTTGGCACAGGTTCAATACTATGGCACTGGACGTCGTAAGAGTTCAGTAGCGCGCGTACGCCTAGTTCCAGGCGAAGGACGCGTTATTATTAACGGTCGTGATTTTGAAAACTATATCCCATTTGCTGCATTACGTGAAGTAGTGAAACAACCTCTAGTTGCAACAGAAACTTTAGGTAACTACAATGTACTTGTAAACGTAAATGGTGGTGGATACACTGGTCAAGCTGGTGCTATTCGTCACGGTATTTCTCGCGCTTTATTAAAAGCTGATCCAGAATACCGTCTAACATTAAAACGTGCGGGTCTATTAACTCGTGACGCACGTATGAAAGAGCGTAAAAAATACGGTCTTAAAGGCGCACGTCGTGCACCTCAGTTCTCAAAACGTTAATTTTTGCGAACTACAAACCCCAACCATTTTGGTTGGGGTTTTTTTATGTTTAATTCTTCTTTTGTAATTTTTTTAGCTTGGAATATTTTAGTGCTACCGTCCTACGTATGCTTCTTCTTTAGAAGTTTAGACTAATACGTATTAGGGAGGTTTATAAGTACTATGAATGTCATTATCAGCTTACAAGAAAAACAAAAAGAAAAGCAGTTAAAATACGAGCGGAAGATGCTGCGAGAATTATCATTAAAAACATTGCGTTTAAATATTCGTGATGCCTTTCAGATGCAAGAACTTCATCGTCAGTATGAAGATTATTGCATTGAACTAGGGATAGAATCTTATTTATTAGGAGCGAGATACAGTAAATTTGGTTATCATGGCGAATCATTCTTTGATGTGAAATATAGGGCTTTAGAAGAAGAACAACAATTAACTGAAACGTTATTTCAATTTTTAACGAGTATGACTATACGTGAAATTAAGTTGCAAGACGAGGAATTGCTTTTTGAATCTTGCCAGCAGTTTATCGGTTTGTGGTGGCAGGAAGGCTATGAAAAAGGCGAAAGAAGATATCGATTAAAGCTACACTAAGACAAGCATAAACTTTCCTCTTGTCCCATATAAGTAATTAGAGGGACTAGCTGGAGGAGGAAAGGTATGAAGAGAATTCGAATTATCTCTTTTGCGCTCGCTGCGGTTATTTTGTTTTTTTTAGTTAAACAAGAATTTCAAATTACAAAATCGTGGCGAGCTTGGAATTTACCCTTATCAGGGAAAGTGATTGTACTAGATGCTGGGCATGGTGGGCCAGACGGAGGGGCTGTTGGTGGAAAGGATATTGTAGAAAAAGATATTACACTTGAGATTACAAAAAAGGTACAAGATTATTTACAAGAACAAGGTGCTTTAGTTATTTTAACGCGTGAAGGAGATTATGATTTAGCTAATAAAGATACAAAGTCATATAGTAGACGTAAAGCAGAGGATTTAAAAAAGCGTGTTGAGATCATTAATAAGCCTGATGTAGACTTTTTTGCGAGTATTCATTTAAATGCCCTAACTAGTAGTGGATCTAAGGGCGCACAAACGTTCTACTATCGTTCTTCGATTGAAAATGAACGGGCTGCGAAATTTATACAAGCTGAATTGAGAACAAGCTTAGAAAATACGAATCGTTCTGCTAAAACAATTCCTCACGTGTATTTATTGAAGTATGCCAAAACACCAGGTGCTTTAATTGAGGCTGGCTTTTTATCGAATGTGAATGAAAGATATATGTTAAATTCGGAGAAATACCAACAAAAAGTAGCTGCTGCAATATATCGTGGTATATTAAGGTATTTTACAGAAAAAGGAAATCCTCCAGAATAAGGAGGATTTTTTCAAGTTTCTCTCGTTAACGAAGTTTTCCGAAAATATGTTATACTGGAAATGTAAACGCATTTATTTCAAAAATAAAGAGAGATAAATTTAATTAACAATACGTTATTTTTCATACAGGGGGCTGGGCTAATTATGGTAACAAAAGAGCAGGTAGTGGAAGCATTGGAAGGGATTGTAGATCCGTTTATACATAAAACGTTAAAAGAAACAAATGCAATTAAAGAGGTGACAGTCAAGCCTGAGAAGGAACATGTAAGTGTTAAAATTGCAATTGTAAAGACGGGTACAGCGGAACAAATGCAGTTGCAGTCTGGAATTGTAAAGTTAGTAAAAGAACTTGGAGCAACAACAGTTGGACTTCGTTTTGCAGAATTTACAGAAGAGGAATTAGCTCAGTTTGCACCACCGCAAGAGGAAGAGAAAAGTGAATCCTTATTATCACCGAACTCAAATACAACATTTTTAGCAGTGGCAAGTGGAAAAGGTGGAGTAGGGAAATCAACTGTTTCTGTTAACCTTGCAATTGCTTTAGCTCGTTTAGGCAAAAAGGTTGGTATCATCGACGCGGATATTTACGGTTTTAGTGTACCGGATATGATGGGTATAGAAAAACGTCCAATCGTAAGAGGTGATAAGATAATACCAGTGGAGCGTCTAGGCGTGAAAGTAATCTCAATGGGATTCTTTGTAGAAGATAACGCACCTGTTATTTGGAGAGGACCAATGCTTGGGAAAATGTTAAATCACTTTTTCACAGAAGTAGAGTGGGGTGATTTAGATTACTTAGTATTGGACCTACCACCAGGTACGGGTGATGTTGCTTTAGATGTACATTCGATGTTGCCGGCTTGTAAAGAGATTATTGTAACAACGCCGCATCCAACAGCGGCATTTGTAGCAGCGCGCGCTGGAGCCATGGCTTTACGTACAGAACATAGTATTCTTGGTGTTGTTGAAAATATGGCGTATTTTGAAAGTAAAGCAACTGGTGAAAAAGAGTATGTGTTTGGAAGAGGTGGAGGAGATAAATTGGCTACGGAACTCCAAACGGATATACTTGGCCGAATTCCACTTCAACAACCTGATTGGAATAAAGAGGACTTTGCGCCTTCAGTATATGAAGATACACATACAACTGGTCTCATTTATCGTACGATAGCTGAGACAGTTATTGATAAAACAGCTGTCGCGCAAAACTAAAGTAGTAATGAGTGGACAATATATACATTGTCCACTCATTGCTATAATTTTTATTATTGTTCTTTGTTCCCATCTTGAGAACCGCCTTCACCACCTGCGCCTTTCTTATCAGACCCACCTTTTTCGGCTTTTTGTACACCTTTACTAATGATGTCAATCATCTTAGCTTGGAAGAGAGGACTTTCGGCAGTTTCAGTTAGTACTTGCTGTAAATATTGACGATATTCTTTACTCTTCATTGTTTGTAACATAATTTTCTCTACTTCAGGATTTTTCATAATCTCTATAACACCTGATTGGTATTCAGGATCTTTTAGTAAAGTTTTCATTAAGTTTGTTTGTTCTTTTCCCATACTTTTAGCAAATTTCGATGAGAACTCAGGGTCTTTAAAGAGCTTTTCCCAGAATTGTTGCCCTTTTTCAGATACCAGTGCATCTTCAATCGTTTTCTTTACTACTGTTTCATCTAGTATGAGTGCTTGTTTCATTTTTTCATCAGTTAATACATCTTGGATTGCTTTTTTTCCTTGATCGGTTTTTAAAATATCAACAATCATTTTTTTTGTTTGATCATAATCAAGTTCGGATTTTGCTTCTTTTTCTTGTGCACATGCCGCTAGTGCTATAAATAGAAAAGAAGAAATCAAAACGAGCAGCATCCGTTTCATAAGTTGGAGCTCCTTTCAGCAAAGTTCTCTTTTTTTAATATAAATCTCTTTAAGGAATTTATACATTAACATGGCTAGCTTTTTGAAATTGTCATTGTTACAATTTAATTAGAAATATAAGAATAATGGGGGATGTGTTGTGAATAGCCGCAAGTGGGTACGACTATTTTTTACGACGTTGTTTCTTGGTGGGATTAGCACAGTCTTTATTGGTTTTGTTTTAGAGTGGGACAAGTACGCTGAATTTTTTCAAAATTTCGACGGAAAAGAGATTTTAGCAATTTCCTTTTGGTTGATGGGCGTAGGATTTATTTTTAGTGTTATAAGTCAAATGGGGTTCTTTGCGTATTTAACGATCCATCGTTTTGGATTAGGGATGTTTCGGTCATCTTCTTTATGGAATACAGTGCAACTGTTCTTTATTGCGTTCGTATTATTTGATTTCGTTTATTTAAGGTCAGTACTTGTTGCAAATGGGGAAGTTTCATTAGGGAATAACATACTTGTTGCTGGGATGTTATTTGTGTTTGGGGCAATTGTCGCTTATATAAAGAGTAAAGAAACGAATAAAAAAGCATTTGTTCCCGCTCTGTTCTTTATGGTTGTTGTAACAATTCTTGAATGGGTACCAGCGCTCCGGATTAATGATACAGATTGGTTATATTTAATGGTGATACCACTTTTATTATGTAATTCATATCAGTTACTTGTATTGCATCGCTTAATTGGACAAAAGAGTAAGTCAGCTTAATGAGGAGAGTGGATTTTTAATTATCCAGATTCTTATCGTCTGTAAATGCTAGGATAAAAAAGCTCTGCTATCTTAACAAAAGATAGCAGAGCTTTTTATGTGTGAAGAACCGTGTAGAAAGGAACTACTTAATATCTTCACTTTTTGTACTTGTGTTGGAAATAAGTTGTGATACAGATGTTTGTTCATATCCGTCGCTCTTTAATTTTTGTAAGAGTAATGGTAAAGCCTTATTTGTTTGAAGGGCAGAATCAGAAGCATGTAATAAGACGATATCTCCACCCTTTAAATTGCTAGAGACTGTGGAAATGATTTTATTTACGCCGGGATTTTTCCAGTCATTTGAATTGTTACTCCAATGAACGATGGTGTATCCGAGTGATTCCGCTATTTTAAGAGTTGTTTTGTTAAAATCGCCACTAGGTGGACGTAATAGCTTGACTTGTTTTACGCCAAGTTTCGTAAAAACATCTTGTGCCCGCAAAAGATCTCGTCGTATTTCATTTGCTTCTAGTGAAGTGTAGGATGTGTAATTATAGCCCATACTACCAATCTCATGTCCATCTTTCATGATGCGTTCGACAATATCAGGGTGTCTTTCAGCCCATGCAGCAGAGAGAAAGAAGGTTGCATTCTTAATTTCTCTTTCTTTGAGTGTATTAAGGATTGGAATAGCTTTTTTGTCCCCCCAACTAATGTCAAACGTGAATGCAACTTGTTTTTTTGCAGTGTCCCCTTTGTAAATCACTTTAGGGCCAGTAGCAGTTGAAAAAGCAGATTCATGTGAATATGTTTTTAAAAAGAGTAGCCATGCTGTAAATAAGGAAAGTACGATTATTAAGCTAATGTGTTTAAATGTTCTTTTACTCGTAATAAAAAAGAAAAACATAATATTACGCCCCTTTGTCCAATCCTTTTCAGTTACATATATGCTTTAAATTAAAAAAAGAGAACAAGGGATTAATATCGTAAGTGGTGGATATAATGAGTGATAGAATTTTGTTTTTTGATGATACATTATTGATAATTGAAAATGAGTGGGGCGTTTATCGGTACACGTAAGGAGTTATTGGGGTGATAATTTGCTTGGGATTATGTTGACGAAGGAAGAGAAAAAAGAAATGGAATACATACTGAAGAGAGAGTTAGAGGAACTTTTATTTGATTTTGAAGATGAGCGTATACATAGCGTTGTAAAAAAGGCGATGGAAGAAAGGTATAAAATCATTTTTTGTTTATTTCGGAGAGTTGCTAATAGGGAAGAATGTATTCGTTATGTAAGAAAAAGAATTTTTTATTAAAAAGTATTGACGTTAATAATGAGTATATGATAAATTAATAAACGTCGCTGATGCAGAAACGCAGAAAACGGCGAAAAAGAAATTGAAAAACTTAGTTGACATCGAAAAATGAAGATGTTAATATAAGGAAGTCGCAAATGAGCGACCAAGTAGTTCTTTGAAAACTGAACGAAACAAACAACGTGAACGTCAATTTTTATTTTTAGATGCTAGACAAACTAACTTTATTGGAGAGTTTGATCCTGGCTCAGGATGAACGCTGGCGGCGTGCCTAATACATGCAAGTCGAGCGAATGGATTAAGAGCTTGCTCTTATGAAGTTAGCGGCGGACGGGTGAGTAACACGTGGGTAACCTACCCATAAGACTGGGATAACTCCGGGAAACCGGGGCTAATACCGGATAATATTTTGAACTGCATAGTTCAAAATTGAAAGGCGGCTTCGGCTGTCACTTATGGATGGACCCGCGTCGCATTAGCTAGTTGGTGAGGTAACGGCTCACCAAGGCGACGATGCGTAGCCGACCTGAGAGGGTGATCGGCCACACTGGGACTGAGACACGGCCCAGACTCCTACGGGAGGCAGCAGTAGGGAATCTTCCGCAATGGACGAAAGTCTGACGGAGCAACGCCGCGTGAGTGATGAAGGCTTTCGGGTCGTAAAACTCTGTTGTTAGGGAAGAACAAGTGCTAGTTGAATAAGCTGGCACCTTGACGGTACCTAACCAGAAAGCCACGGCTAACTACGTGCCAGCAGCCGCGGTAATACGTAGGTGGCAAGCGTTATCCGGAATTATTGGGCGTAAAGCGCGCGCAGGTGGTTTCTTAAGTCTGATGTGAAAGCCCACGGCTCAACCGTGGAGGGTCATTGGAAACTGGGAGACTTGAGTGCAGAAGAGGAAAGTGGAATTCCATGTGTAGCGGTGAAATGCGTAGAGATATGGAGGAACACCAGTGGCGAAGGCGACTTTCTGGTCTGTAACTGACACTGAGGCGCGAAAGCGTGGGGAGCAAACAGGATTAGATACCCTGGTAGTCCACGCCGTAAACGATGAGTGCTAAGTGTTAGAGGGTTTCCGCCCTTTAGTGCTGAAGTTAACGCATTAAGCACTCCGCCTGGGGAGTACGGCCGCAAGGCTGAAACTCAAAGGAATTGACGGGGGCCCGCACAAGCGGTGGAGCATGTGGTTTAATTCGAAGCAACGCGAAGAACCTTACCAGGTCTTGACATCCTCTGAAAACTCTAGAGATAGAGCTTCTCCTTCGGGAGCAGAGTGACAGGTGGTGCATGGTTGTCGTCAGCTCGTGTCGTGAGATGTTGGGTTAAGTCCCGCAACGAGCGCAACCCTTGATCTTAGTTGCCATCATTAAGTTGGGCACTCTAAGGTGACTGCCGGTGACAAACCGGAGGAAGGTGGGGATGACGTCAAATCATCATGCCCCTTATGACCTGGGCTACACACGTGCTACAATGGACGGTACAAAGAGCTGCAAGACCGCGAGGTGGAGCTAATCTCATAAAACCGTTCTCAGTTCGGATTGTAGGCTGCAACTCGCCTACATGAAGCTGGAATCGCTAGTAATCGCGGATCAGCATGCCGCGGTGAATACGTTCCCGGGCCTTGTACACACCGCCCGTCACACCACGAGAGTTTGTAACACCCGAAGTCGGTGGGGTAACCTTTATGGAGCCAGCCGCCTAAGGTGGGACAGATGATTGGGGTGAAGTCGTAACAAGGTAGCCGTATCGGAAGGTGCGGCTGGATCACCTCCTTTCTATGGAGAATTGATGAACGCAGTTCATCAATAAACGTTGACTTGTTTTGTTTCGTTCAGTTTTGAGAGAACTATCTCTCAAGTTTAAATGTATGTTCTTTGAAAACTAGATAACAGTGTAGCTCATATTTTTTTAATTTTAGTTTGGTTAAGTTAGAAAGGGCGCACGGTGGATGCCTTGACACTAGGAGTCGATGAAGGACGGGACTAACGCCGATATGCTTCGGGGAGCTGTAAGTAAGCTTTGATCCGAAGATTTCCGAATGGGGAAACCCACTATACGTAATGGTATGGTATCCTTACCTGAATACATAGGGTATGGAAGACAGACCCAGGGAACTGAAACATCTAAGTACCTGGAGGAAGAGAAAGCAAATGCGATTTCCTGAGTAGCGGCGAGCGAAACGGAATCTAGCCCAAACCAAGAGGCTTGCCTCTTGGGGTTGTAGGACATTCTATACGGAGTTACAAAGGAACGAGGTAGACGAAGCGACCTGGAAAGGTCCGTCACAGAGGGTAATAACCCCGTAGTCGAAACTTCGTTCTCTCTTGAATGTATCCTGAGTACGGCGGAACACGTGAAATTCCGTCGGAATCTGGGAGGACCATCTCCCAAGGCTAAATACTCCCTAGTGATCGATAGTGAACCAGTACCGTGAGGGAAAGGTGAAAAGCACCCCGGAAGGGGAGTGAAAGAGATCCTGAAACCGTGTGCCTACAAATAGTCAGAGCCCGTTAATGGGTGATGGCGTGCCTTTTGTAGAATGAACCGGCGAGTTACGATCCCGTGCGAGGTTAAGCTGAAGAGGCGGAGCCGCAGCGAAAGCGAGTCTGAATAGGGCGTTTAGTACGTGGTCGTAGACCCGAAACCAGGTGATCTACCCATGTCCAGGGTGAAGTTCAGGTAACACTGAATGGAGGCCCGAACCCACGCACGTTGAAAAGTGCGGGGATGAGGTGTGGGTAGCGGAGAAATTCCAATCGAACCTGGAGATAGCTGGTTCTCCCCGAAATAGCTTTAGGGCTAGCCTTAAGTGTAAGAGTCTTGGAGGTAGAGCACTGATTGAACTAGGGGTCCTCATCGGATTACCGAATTCAGTCAAACTCCGAATGCCAATGACTTATCCTTAGGAGTCAGACTGCGAGTGATAAGATCCGTAGTCAAGAGGGAAACAGCCCAGATCGCCAGCTAAGGTCCCAAAGTGTGTATTAAGTGGAAAAGGATGTGGAGTTGCTTAGACAACTAGGATGTTGGCTCAGAAGCAGCCACCATTTAAAGAGTGCGTAATAGCTCACTAGTCGAGTGACTCTGCGCCGAAAATGTACCGGGGCTAAATACACCACCGAAGCTGCGAATTGATACCAATGGTATCAGTGGTAGGGGAGCGTTCTAAGTGCAGTGAAGTCAGACCGGAAGGACTGGTGGAGCGCTTAGAAGTGAGAATGCCGGTATGAGTAGCGAAAGACGGGTGAGAATCCCGTCCACCGAATGCCTAAGGTTTCCTGAGGAAGGCTCGTCCGCTCAGGGTTAGTCAGGACCTAAGCCGAGGCCGACAGGCGTAGGCGATGGACAACAGGTTGATATTCCTGTACCACCTCTTTATCGTTTGAGCAATGGAGGGACGCAGAAGGATAGAAGAAGCGTGCGATTGGTTGTGCACGTCCAAGCAGTTAGGCTGATAAGTAGGCAAATCCGCTTATCGTGAAGGCTGAGCTGTGATGGGGAAGCTCCTTATGGAGCGAAGTCTTTGATTCCCCGCTGCCAAGAAAAGCTTCTAGCGAGATAAAAGGTGCCTGTACCGCAAACCGACACAGGTAGGCGAGGAGAGAATCCTAAGGTGTGCGAGAGAACTCTGGTTAAGGAACTCGGCAAAATGACCCCGTAACTTCGGGAGAAGGGGTGCTTTCTTAACGGAAAGCCGCAGTGAATAGGCCCAAGCGACTGTTTAGCAAAAACACAGGTCTCTGCGAAGCCGTAAGGCGAAGTATAGGGGCTGACACCTGCCCGGTGCTGGAAGGTTAAGGAGAGGGGTTAGCGTAAGCGAAGCTCTGAACTGAAGCCCCAGTAAACGGCGGCCGTAACTATAACGGTCCTAAGGTAGCGAAATTCCTTGTCGGGTAAGTTCCGACCCGCACGAAAGGTGTAACGATTTGGGCACTGTCTCAACCAGAGACTCGGTGAAATTATAGTACCTGTGAAGATGCAGGTTACCCGCGACAGGACGGAAAGACCCCGTGGAGCTTTACTGTAGCCTGATATTGAATTTTGGTACAGTTTGTACAGGATAGGCGGGAGCCATTGAAACCGGAGCGCTAGCTTCGGTGGAGGCGCTGGTGGGATACCGCCCTGACTGTATTGAAATTCTAACCTACGGGTCTTATCGACCCGGGAGACAGTGTCAGGTGGGCAGTTTGACTGGGGCGGTCGCCTCCTAAAGTGTAACGGAGGCGCCCAAAGGTTCCCTCAGAATGGTTGGAAATCATTCGTAGAGTGCAAAGGCATAAGGGAGCTTGACTGCGAGACCTACAAGTCGAGCAGGGACGAAAGTCGGGCTTAGTGATCCGGTGGTTCCGCATGGAAGGGCCATCGCTCAACGGATAAAAGCTACCCCGGGGATAACAGGCTTATCTCCCCCAAGAGTCCACATCGACGGGGAGGTTTGGCACCTCGATGTCGGCTCATCGCATCCTGGGGCTGTAGTCGGTCCCAAGGGTTGGGCTGTTCGCCCATTAAAGCGGTACGCGAGCTGGGTTCAGAACGTCGTGAGACAGTTCGGTCCCTATCCGTCGTGGGCGCAGGAAATTTGAGAGGAGCTGTCCTTAGTACGAGAGGACCGGGATGGACGCACCGCTGGTGTACCAGTTGTTCTGCCAAGGGCATAGCTGGGTAGCTATGTGCGGAAGGGATAAGTGCTGAAAGCATCTAAGCATGAAGCCCCCCTCAAGATGAGATTTCCCATAGCGTCAGCTAGTAAGATCCCTGAAAGATGATCAGGTTGATAGGTTCGAGGTGGAAGCATGGTGACATGTGGAGCTGACGAATACTAATAGATCGAGGACTTAACCATATAATATGAAGCTAATGTTATCTAGTTTTGAAGGAATATATATTTAAAATTCCTTTTGACATTCTCAAAAGAATGTGTATAATGATAAAAGTCTGGTAATGATGGCAGAGAGGTCACACCCGTTCCCATACCGAACACGGAAGTTAAGCTCTCTAGCGCCGATGGTAGTTGGGACCTTGTCCCTGTGAGAGTAGGACGTTGCCAGGCTTATATTATTCCGCAGTAGCTCAGCGGTAGAGCTATCGGCTGTTAACCGATCGGTCGTAGGTTCGATTCCTACCTGCGGAGCCATTATGCTTCCATAGCTCAGCTGGTAGAGTACTTCCATGGTAAGGAAGAGGTCACCGGTTCAAGCCCGGTTGGAAGCTTGGGAAAAGTTTTGTTTTTTTTTTGGCCCGTTGGTCAAGTGGTTAAGACACCGCCCTTTCACGGCGGTAACACGGGTTCGAATCCCGTACGGGTCACCACTTTTGGAGGATTAGCTCAGCTGGGAGAGCACCTGCCTTACAAGCAGGGGGTCGGCGGTTCGATCCCGTCATCCTCCACCATATATTTTTAAATGTCGGAGGGGTAGCGAAGTGGCTAAACGCGGCGGACTGTAAATCCGCTCCTTTGGGTTCGGCAGTTCGAATCTGCCCCCCTCCACCATTTTCTTTAAAATAACCTGAGAGGGTTTATTTTTTTGAAAAGATAACCATACTAGTAAATATTAATGGGCTATAGCCAAGCGGTAAGGCAACGGACTTTGACTCCGTCATGCGCTGGTTCGAATCCAGCTAGCCCAGCCATTTACGAGCCATTAGCTCAGTTGGTAGAGCATCTGACTTTTAATCAGAGGGTCGAAGGTTCGAATCCTTCATGGCTCACCATTTTCGCGGAAGTAGTTCAGTGGTAGAATACAACCTTGCCAAGGTTGGGGTCGCGGGTTCGAATCCCGTCTTCCGCTTAATTACTAAGGGGCCTTAGCTCAGCTGGGAGAGCGCCTGCCTTGCACGCAGGAGGTCAGCGGTTCGATCCCGCTAGGCTCCATATAAATAGGAAAAGCTTACATCAAATGATGTAAGCTTTTTTTGTGTTTAAATTCCACTCAAAAAGGAAACTTTTCCGTATATCGTTTAAAATGAAAAAAAGGGATTGAATAAGGGGGGATAATTATGAAAGTTGTCATTGCATCGGATTCATATAAAGAAAGCCTGAAAGCTATAGAGGTATGTGAAGCTATTGAAAGGGGCTTTGCAGCAGTTTTTCCTAAAGCAGAGTACGTTAAAGTACCAATTGGAGATGGAGGCGAAGGAACGGTTGAATCTCTTGTTGGTGCTACAATGGGGGAAATTATATCACTTAATGTGACAGGGCCGCTTGGGGAGAGTGTGCAAGCCTATTATGGTATGTCTAAGGATAAGGAGACAGCATTTATTGAAATGGCGGCAGCATCAGGATTACAACACGTTCCAATTGAAAAGAGAAACCCACTTATTACAACGACAAAAGGGACAGGTGAACTGATATTACATGCATTAGATCAAGGAGCTAAACACATTATTTTAGGGCTTGGAGGAAGTGCTACAAATGATGGTGGGGCAGGTATGTTGTCTGCTTTAGGCGTAGAGTTTATTAATAGGAAAGGTGAAGTAATTGAGCCCTCTGGAGGAACATTACATTTGATTACTGCTCTTAACCTTTCTCGTATGGATACACGTTTGAAGGATATAAAGCTAGAAGCAGCATGTGATGTCGACAATCCATTAGTTGGACCAAAGGGAGCGTCTTTTGTATTTGGGAGACAAAAGGGTGCGAATGTAGAGATGATGAAAGAGCTAGACGGGAATTTAAAACATTATGCTAATATACTTAAACAGTACGTATCTTTTGATGTGTCCCTAATACCTGGTGCAGGGGCAGCTGGAGGAATGGGAGCCGCTGTCGTTGCAGTACTAAAGGGACAGCTAAGAAAAGGGATTGAAATTGTATTAGATTATACAAATTTTGATAAGTGTATAGAGGGTGCAGATCTTATTGTAACTGGTGAGGGAAGGATAGATGAACAAACAGCTTATGGAAAAGCTCCTGTTGGTGTCGCGAAGCGGGCGAAATGCCGTCATATTCCTGTAATTGCTATTGGTGGATCTGTATCTCCGAACTATACAATTGTTTATGAAAAGGGAATTGATGCAGTATTTAGTATTACAGCAAGTCCAATGACATTAGAAGAGGCATATAAAAGGGCAGAAGAGAATATAGAAATGACAGCGAGAAATATTGCAGCAGTGTGGAAACTAGCATCAAAAAATCGCTTCCAAATGTAGAAGTGTTTTTTTATCCAGTTATTTGAGGGTATCTTGTGTAATCCTAGGTGGTGATGGAGAAAGGCACGGATAAAAATATTAGCTGATAGAAAAGTTAGTTGGTTCATTAAGTTAACTTTATACATAGAATAGTTTAAAAATCGGGAGTCCAACGTAAATATAAGTGAATAAAATGTATATCCATGCAGAAAAATGTCGAGTTGAGTCAGACTATATAAAAGATTTAAAATATTTAGTGAAGGCATAAAAGGGGGATACTATCTATGAAAAAAGAAATCTCAGTTATTGGAGTTCCAATGGATTTAGGACAGATGCGTCGCGGGGTTGATATGGGACCAAGCGCGATCCGTTATGCAGGGGTAGTTGAAAGAATTGAACAAATTGGATATGACGTAAAAGATATGGGAGATATATGTATAGAGAGAGAAAAAGAAGTAGATGAAAATACAAAGTTACGAAACCTTACTCAAGTTGCAACTGTATGTAATGAACTAGCGACTAAGGTTGATCATATTATAGAAGAAGGTCGTTTTCCACTTGTATTAGGCGGTGATCATAGTATTGCTATCGGTACGCTAGCTGGTGTGGCGAAACATTATAAAAATTTAGGTGTTATTTGGTATGATGCACACGGTGATTTAAATACAGAAGAAACATCACCATCTGGAAATATTCACGGTATGTCACTTGCTGCAAGTTTAGGTTATGGACATTCTTCACTTGTAGATTTATACGGGGCATACCCGAAAGTAAAAAAAGAGAACGTTGTAATTATAGGTGCACGTGCATTAGATGAAGGAGAAAAGGACTTTATTCGTGAAGAAGGCATTAAAGTATTCTCAATGCATGAAATTGATCGTATGGGTATGACGGCTGTTATGGAAGAAACAATTGCATATTTATCTCATACTGACGGTGTTCATTTATCATTAGATTTAGATGGGCTTGATCCTCATGACGCACCAGGAGTTGGAACACCTGTAATTGGTGGTCTATCTTATCGTGAAAGCCACTTAGCGATGGAGATGTTAGCAGAAGCTGATATTGTTACATCTGCTGAATTTGTTGAAGTAAATACGATTTTAGATGAGAGAAACAGAACAGCAACAACAGCGGTTGCTTTAATGGGTTCTTTGTTCGGTGAAAAACTAAAATAAATGTAAGAAAAGCAACTGAGAAGTTGCTTTTTTTATTTGAAAATAGGCGTATAATAATGACTTATATTATACTGTAGGATAAGAAAGTTTGACATCTTACCAATTTAAGCTAAAGGGGGGCGTTTGTAATTGTCGTTTGGTTCATGTATGGTATAATTAACTAGTTGTTGGAAATACATACAGATAGAGCATAAAATAATATTTCAATATATGGATAGAATTGCTCGTAAGTAGGAGGAAGGGTTAGCATGCCTTTTGAAGATACGACCATTTTGAAATATCTTAGTACGGCATTAGATATTGCTGTTGTATGGTTTATTATATATAAGCTAATTCTTATAATTCGGGGCACGAAGGCTGTGCAACTTTTAAAAGGTATTACAGTTATTATTGTCGTCCGGATGATTAGTATTTTACTTGAATTGCATACGCTATATTGGCTAACGGAACAAGTATTAACGTGGGGATTTTTAGCCGTTATTATTATCTTCCAGCCAGAATTGAGAAGAGCACTTGAGCAGCTAGGACGGGGTAGCTTATTTTCGCGTGTGGGAAATCAGGGGGAAGATGAACCTGAAATTGTTGCAACAGCGATAGCTAAAGCAACGGAATATATGGGAAAACGTAGAATTGGTGCACTAATTACTTTGTCAAAAGAGACTGGGATGGATGATTATGTAGAAACGGGTATTCCGCTAAATGCAAATGTATCATCGGAATTACTCATTAATATTTTTATCCCTAATACCCCTCTTCATGATGGAGCAGTAATTATGCAGGGAAGTACAATTAAAGCAGCAGCATGTTACCTTCCGTTATCAGAAAGCCCATTTATTTCTAAGGAGTTAGGAACTAGGCATCGCGCTGCAATGGGAGTTAGTGAAGTCACTGATAGTATTACAGTAGTTGTGTCGGAAGAAACAGGCCAAATTTCTTTAACGAAAAACGGTGAGTTACATCGTGATTTGAAGACAGAACAGCTGAAGGACATGTTGTTAGCAGAATTTAGTGGGAATGAAAAAACGACTTCTTCGTCTTTATGGAATTGGAGGAGAAAGCGTCATGGATAAGTTAATGGAGAATCATTGGTTTTTAAAAGGAATCTCATTACTATTGGCGTGTATGCTTTTCATGTCAGCAACTTTAACTGAAAAAAATACGACATCGAGTATATTACCTTTCGTAAATGAAACGAAAGAAACATTAACTGATTATCCTATTACCCTGAAGTATGATGAAGAGAAATATATTGTAAGTGGTATTCCATCAGGTGGAGTTAAGGTGAAGTTGGAAGGTCCAAAATCAGCAGTTGCTACAGCAAAAGCAAAAAAACAATTTGATATATCAGTTGATTTGCGAGATAGTCAAAAAGGAACCTATGAAGTTTCTTTAAAAGCGAACGGGCTTCCAGATGATGTGAAGGGGACAGTTCAGCCAGCAACAATTAAAGTCACTCTTCATGAAAAAGCGAAAAAGTATGTTCATGTAGATTTAAAATTATCAAATGAAGACCAGATGCCACCAGGTGCTACCATTGAGAAATCAAGTATTAAGCCTGACACTGTTGAAGTAGTTGGAACAAAAGAAGAAATAGAAAGTATTTCATCTGCTAAGGCATATATAGATTTAAAAGGTGTTAATAAAACAGTTACAAAAACAGCAGACGTTACATTATACAATAAAGAAGGAAAACGTTTAAATGTAAAAACAAGTCCATCTAAAATAAGTGTAACGGTGAATGTAGCGACACAAGCTACAGCAAATAATGTCGAAAAAACAGTTCCTTTAACATATTCGAAAAAAGGGAATTTACCAGAAGGTTTAGCTGTTACAAATATTAGTGTTGAACCAAAAGAAGTAACGATAGCAGGTCCAAAAGACATTTTGGATAATATACAATCTATAGAGGGGGTCGAGGTAGATTTTAGTCAATTGACGGATTCTACAACATTCGATGCCTCTGTTTTATTGCCAAAAGGTGTAACAAGTGCAAAACCAAATCAAGTGAAGGTTTCCGTAGGGGTACAAAAGGTAAAACAAACGAAAAGTAAAACTATTGATGGTATCCCGATTCAAAAAAGTGGAATTCCGAATGATGTTACTGCGCAGCTACTTTCGCCACAAGATGGAAAGATAAGCGTTGATATTTCAGGAGAAGCAAGTATAGTAGATAAAATAACAGCTGCTCAAATAACAGCGGCGATTAATCTGCAAAATGTATCTCCGGGGACGAAAGATGTTTCTATTCAAGTGAGTGGTCCTGGTAATATTTCGATAGAAGCAAAACAAAAAAGTGCTAAAGTCACAATTGTGAAGAAAGAAAAGCCGGATAAAGAAGTACAGGGTAATATTGAACAACCAGATTCAAAAAACAATCAAGAAAATCAAACTGAAAAACCAAAAAATCCTGAGCCAGATCCAGAAAAGGATCAGGAAAAAGATAAAGACAAAGACAAAGAAAAAGACAAAGAAAATGGCCAAGAAACGAGCCAAGAACCAACAGTAGATAATCAAAAAGAGCACGAAAAAGGAGCGAATAATAATGGGTAAATATTTTGGTACAGACGGAGTACGCGGGGTTGCAAATAAGGAATTAACACCTGAATTAGCTTTTAAAATAGGACGTTTTGGCGGCTATGTATTAACAAAAGATACAGATCGTCCAAAAGTAATTATTGGCCGTGATACACGTGTATCTGGACATATGCTAGAAGGAGCTTTGGTAGCAGGCCTATTATCAACTGGAGCGGAAGTAATGCGCCTTGGTGTTATTTCTACACCAGGTGTGGCTTATTTAACAAAAGCTTTAGGGGCGCAAGCAGGTGTTATGATCTCTGCATCTCATAACCCAGTACAAGATAATGGAATTAAGTTCTTCGGTTCAGATGGATTTAAATTAACAGATGAGCAAGAAGCAGAAATTGAAGCGTTATTAGACAAAGAAGTTGATGAGCTACCACGTCCAACAGGTACTAACCTTGGACAAGTGAGTGATTACTTTGAAGGTGGACAAAAATATTTACAATACATTAAACAAACTGTAGAGGAAGATTTCTCTGGTTTACATATTGCTTTAGATTGTGCACATGGTGCTACATCTTCTTTAGCTCCATATTTATTTGCAGATTTAGAAGCTGATATTTCAACAATGGGAACTTCACCGAACGGTATGAATATTAACGCTGGAGTAGGTTCTACGCATCCAGAAGTGTTAGCTGAATTAGTAAAAGAAAAAGGTGCTGACATTGGTCTTGCTTTTGATGGTGACGGAGACCGTTTAATCGCAGTAGACGAAAAAGGAAACATCGTTGATGGCGATCAAATTATGTTTATTTGCGCGAAGTATATGAAAGAAACTGGTCAATTGAAACATAATACAGTTGTTTCAACAGTTATGAGTAACTTAGGTTTCTACAAAGCGCTTGAAGCAAACAATATTACAAGTGATAAAACAGCAGTTGGTGATCGCTACGTAATGGAAGAGATGAAACGTGGTGGATATAACCTGGGCGGAGAACAATCGGGTCATATTATCTTACTTGATTACATTACAACTGGTGATGGAATGTTAAGTGCACTTCAACTTGTAAATATCATGAAAATGACGAAAAAACCATTATCTGAGCTTGCAGGCGAGATGACAAAATTCCCACAATTACTAGTAAATGTCCGTGTAACAGATAAGAAACTAGCACTAGAAAATGAGAAAATTAAAGAAATTATTCGTGTTGTAGAGGAAGAAATGAACGGAGACGGTCGTATTCTTGTTCGTCCATCTGGAACAGAACCACTTATTCGTGTAATGGCAGAAGCACCGACACAAGAAATTTGTGATGGGTATGTACATCGTATTGTAGAAGTTGTGAAAGCTGAAGTTGGCGTTGAATAATTAGCCGATTTTATTTAAAAGGAGCACAAAAAGTGCTCCTTTTTCATATGTTTTATAGACAATGAAAAAAATTTCATTGACGATTTATATTGTTTGTTATACGATGGTCTTGTTCTTTTTCTCACAGGAAATATTGTAAATTATAAAAGCGCCAGAACTACAAGTAGTGTAGTTGACGAGGTGGAGTTTATCGAGATTTCGGCGGATGACTCCCGGTTGTTCATCACAACCGCAATCTTTTACTTAAAACATTAAGGTGACTTAGTGGACAAAGGTGAAAGTGTGATGAGAGAAGAGGAACGGATGAATACTAGCTGTATAAGTATATACGGACTTTAACCCAATCGAGAGGAAGGTGAAAGCCGTTACAAGCTTACAGGGCTAGCAATATGTAATCCGTTTTTTAGTATAAATAAAAATGGTATCGGACTATGTCGTTACATGTTCGCAGAGCAGTGTAAGCATTTGTAACGGCGACTAAACATGTGTGGAATCGTAGGATTTATTGGAGAGCAAGATGCAAAGGGAATTTTATTAAAAGGTTTAGAAAAGCTAGAATATCGCGGATATGATTCAGCAGGTATTGCAGTACAAGCAGAGAACGGTGTTATTGTATACAAAGAAAAAGGCCGTATTGCAAAACTTCGCGAAGTCGTAGAAGAGAATGTAGCAGCAAGTGTTGGAATCGGTCATACACGCTGGGCTACACACGGTGTTCCAAGCAAATTAAACGCGCATCCGCATCAAAGTACATCAAAACGCTTTACACTAGTTCATAACGGTGTAATTGAAAACTATGAATTAGTGAAAAAAGAATATTTACAAGATGTAACGTTCGTAAGTGAAACAGATACAGAAATTATCGTGCAGCTTATGGAACAGCAAGTAAGTACAGGACTAAGTGTAGAAGATGCGTTCCGAAAAACGTTATCTCTTTTACATGGTTCTTACGCAATCGGACTACTTGATGCTGAAAATCCAAACATGATTTATGTTGCTAAAAACAAAAGCCCGCTATTAGTAGGTGCTGGTGATAACTTTAATGTTATTGCAAGCGACGCTATGGCGATGTTACAAGTTACAGATCAATTTATCGAGTTAATGGATAAAGAAATGGTAATCGTAACAAAAGAAAGCATTACAATTAAAAACTTACAAGGTGAAACGATTGAACGTGCACCGTTTACAGCGGAATTAGACGCAAGTGATATTGAAAAAGGAACGTATCCTCATTTCATGCTAAAAGAAATCGACGAGCAACCACTTGTAATCCGTAATATTATTCAAAAGTACCAAGATGAAAATGGCGAAATTGAATTAGATCAAGATATCCGTAACGCAATTTTAGATAGCGATCGCATTTACATCATTGCATGTGGAACAAGTTACCATGCAGGTCTTGTTGGAAAACAATTTATTGAGAAGTTTGCGAAAGTACCAGTTGAAGTACATGTAGCAAGTGAATTCTCTTACAACATGCCATTATTAACAGAAAGACCATTCTTCATTTACATTTCACAAAGTGGTGAAACAGCTGATAGCCGTGCAGTACTTGTGCAAACAAATGAAATGGGTCATAAAGCATTAACGATTACAAATGTACCTGGTTCTACGCTTTCTCGTGAAGCTGATTATACACTTCCGTTATATGCGGGACCAGAAATCGCAGTTGCATCGACGAAAGCATACACAGCACAGCTTGCAGTACTTTCAATCTTAGCGGCTGACATTGCAAAAGCAAAAGGTGAAGTTCTTGATTTCGATTTAACACACGAATTAGGACTTGTAGCAAATGCAATGGTAGTACTTTGTGATCAAAAAGAAGAAATGGACGCATTAGCAAAACAATTTTTAGCAACAACGCGTAACTGCTTCTTCATCGGACGTAGCGTAGACTTCTTCGTAGGTTTAGAAGGTGCGTTAAAACTAAAAGAAATCTCTTACATCCAAGCAGAAGGATTTGCTGGAGGAGAATTAAAACACGGTACAATTGCCTTAATCGAAAACGGTACACCAGTTATCGCACTTGCTACACAAGAGCACGTAAACCTTGGAATTCGTGGTAACGTGAAAGAAGTAGTAGCACGCGGGGCTAACCCATGTATCATCTCAATGAAAGGCTTAGAAATGGAAGGAGACAGCTTCGTATTACCAGCTGTACACGAGGCACTAGCACCGCTAGTAGCAGTTATTCCATTCCAACTTATCTCATACTACGCAGCGCTTCACCGCGAATGTGACGTTGATAAGCCACGTAACTTAGCTAAATCTGTTACTGTTGAGTAGAGGTTGGTAGATTTGAAACAAATTTGTGAAGCTTCACCCCTTTGGATATTTTTATCTAAAGGGGTGTTTTTGTGTCCAAAAGAAAAAGAACATCTAAAATCGATAAGTGGATTAAAGAGGGGCGAGGAACTAGCTGTGGGGATGGACAGAATCCCCACTGATTAAAGTTTCACTTTATCGGATTTGGAACGGAACTACTTTTGATTATCTGAATTTTCTGTCGTTTTTTGTATTGGGTTTGTTCGTAGAGAATAACATTTTTAATATAGGAGCATCTATGCCTACCTTTATCTCCATGATTATATGGTTATTTGATCCTGTGATCGCTCTCCTTATAAATCAAACAGTGTAAACTGATAGTTTTGTAAATGTAATTATTTGCTAGTATATTGTAAATATTCTCTAAAAATAATTTATTTATAGTAAGATATTATTGAGCTAAAAAATACCGGTATTTTTAGCTTAAATATACAATAGAATGGGTGGGAGTAATTTGAAAAAGAAAAGAAAGAATGCCGTAATAGGGGGAGTTTTATCAGTTACTATATTGTCTTCAGCGCTTTTACCAAGCACGTCAGCATTTGCAGCAACTGAAACAGCACCAAATCTTAACAAAACAACAGTTCCAGTAACACAGGCAGCTACAACTGTTGATGGGGATGTTTCTGCACAAGGATGGAAAACAAAATTAGCTGCACAAGCCATTCGAAAAGGTGGTTGGTTAGTATCAAAACTTGCTGGTAAGATTTCACCTAAGGCTGAACAAGTATTATCAAAAAACATAAATAAAATTGCTGATTGGATTGAAACAGCAGGTGACGTTCAGGAGTGGACCTTAGCTACATTTTTAGTATCTTTAGGAATCCCTCCAGCAGATGCAGCAGCAATTGCATATTGGATTGTATTATTCTTTGATCTTTAATAAAATATAAATGCAAAAAAAGGTTCAGTATTTACTGAACCTTTTTTATAAAAATATATAGAAAATAGGGTGATATCATGAAAATTTTTTAGCAACACTATTAATATTATTAATAGTGTTAGCGATAATGTATTTAATTCTTGATAGGAGTCGTTCAAAACAACCTGAGAATAAGGAAAATTATTTCTTGACTATACTGTCTGCTTTTATAGGAGCATCGATATTTGTATGTATTACTATTATTCCATCTGTTGCACTTTTTTTTATTTGTTTAGGTATAGAAAACTTCTTTCCCCATTTACTGAAATCTGATAGTTTTTATGATCTTATGCTGTTAGCTATTTTATCTATGGGAATAACCTTTATTTTTGAAGTCTTTTTTAAGGGCTTTTTTACTGGATTTTCTAGATATTTTAAATTACCTAAAATTATAAATGTTTTAGGAGCTATATTTATATATACGATTATTTTTTATTTTGTAACTGAAAAGTTCATTGAAAGCTTACATTTAACGATTGTGGGTGCTCTAATACTATCAATCATTATGGTGTTAATAGATTCATTATTAAACAAATTTATAAAAATGAAAAAAAGTTTAGGGGTTTAATTTATGAAAAAATTTTTTTGTACTTTACTTATCCTTATTTTTGTAATTCTTTCTCCTTTACATAGCTTAGCGGCCAATAGTAAAGAAGTTAATTATCTAATAACATTTAATAACAAAATACATAAAGAACTCATACAAAAATATGGAGGAACTATCGAAGAAACATATTTAGATATTATAGCCAATGTAAGGATTCCTCAAAATAAAGTAAACGAACTAAAACAACACCCAGAAGTACAAAGTATAGAAAAAAATCAAGATGTCAAAGCATTAGAACAAAAAAAGATTGGGGGATCGATTTTTTAAATATCCCGATGGTTAAAAAACAAAACAATAATTTAACTGGAAAAAATATATCTATTGCAATATTAGATACTGGGGTAGACATGAACCATGAAGATTTAAATCTTAGAAGAAGTTTCACCTTTATTAAAGGAACAAATGGATATAGTGATGAAAGTGGACATGGAACACATATTGCAGGGATTATAGGAGCAAGAGATAATCAAATTGGTGTGTTGGGAGTTGCTCCCGCTGCTCAAATATATTCATTAAAGGTATTAGACTCAAAAGAGAATGGAAAATACAGTAGTATCATTCAAGCGATTGAGTGGTGTATACAAAACAATATAAGAATCATTAATATGAGTTTTGGAGGATATCAAAAATCAGATGCTTTGGAGATTGCTATAAATAAAGCACATGAAAAAAATATTATTTTAGTTTCCTCGGCGGGTAATACTGGATTCTTTGATGAAGATACTATTACTTATCCAGCAAAATATAATAATGTGATTTCCGTAGGAGCAATAAATAGTCAACAGGAAAGGTGGTTTGCATCTAGCTTAGGAAAGAAGCTAGATATAATGGCACCAGGTGAAAATATTTTAAGTACTGCTCCAGGACAAAAATATGAAATGAAAAGTGGGACATCTATGGCAGCGGCCTATGTTACAGGGTGTATAGCTTTATTGTTAGAAAAAAAACCTACAATGACAAATACAGAACTTGAGACTATTTTAAAGAAGACCGCTAATCCAATTGGTATTCCCTTTGAATATGGAAATGGTATTTTAAATTTAGAGAAAGCAATGAATTAAAGTTATAACAAATCCTTCATATTATAGGACAAAAGCCTGATTGGTTTAACTAATAATCAGTGGGGGATGGACAGAACCCACTGATTAAATTTTTGCTTTATCGGATTTCGAATAGAACCACTTTTATTTATCTGAATTTTTCGTTATTATTTTGAGTATCCGTGAACAATTTCCTTTATTACGACAAGAGGAGACGATAGATTAATGGACATTACGAGGGGGTATATGGATGAAAGTGAATGAAAAAACATATCTAAGTATAGAAGAGATTATGTCATTACCAACCTTATCAGGCACAAACATAAGTGATGATGGCAAAAACGTAGCATTTGTAAAGAAGACGGCTGATTGGAAAGACAATACATATAGGAATCATGTATGGATATATGAAAAAGATAAGAAGCAGAGTTACCTATTAACAACTGGGGATATAGATAGTATACACCCATTATGGTCCCCAGATTCTAGGGATATCGCATACCTTAGCCCAGTTGGTGACGGAGATAATAAGAAAAATCAAATCTTTGTTAAGTCAATAGATGGTTATAGTGAGTTACAAATTACTGATGAGAAAGAAGGGGTCAGTACATTCAAATGGGAGCCTACTGGTAAAGGTTTTTATTATGTTGCACAGTCAAAAGAATGTGAGGAAATAAAGAAACGTAAGGAACTATATGGGGATTTCCAACATATAGGTAAGGAACATCAGAATAATTGTTTATATTACATTGAAATAGAAAAAGTGATACAAAATGATAAAGAGGAACGCGAGATTAGCGGTGTTTATCAATTAACTGATGGTAAGGATTTTCATATCCATGAATTTGATATTTCAAATGATGGGAAAAAGGCTGTATTTATGGCTACACCAAGCTCAAATATGGGAGATTATACGAATGGTGATCTATACATATTAGATGTTGAAGCTGGGGAACTACAAAAAATGAATATGGATAAGTTGTTAGGAGGGAGCGTCTGCTTTTCCCCTGAGGGCAGCAAAATATGTTACTCGGTAAGCATAAGAGAGAAGGATTACTATAGAAATCATATACAAGAAAGTACATTAGAGATATATGATATGAATACTGGAGAGGTAATTCAGCCTCTAACAAACTTTGATAGTACGGTTATGCCATTACAGTGGACAGATAAGGGGATTTTAATTAAATGGCAGGATAAAACTAACTATCGTATTGGATTGCTATGTGAGGATGGCACTGTGGAAATGTTAAGTGACAAAGTAGATGGCTTTATAATGGATGCTTCTATAACAAGGGATGGAAATCATATATCCTATAGTAAGGCTATAACAAATGAAACCTTTGAAATCTATTTAGACGATAAAAAAATAACGGATGAAAATAGCTTTTTTAAAGGGAAGCTGAAAAGTAACAGGGAAATAATCTCATGGCAAAGTAGTGATGGTCTTGAAATAGAGGGTGTTTTATCAACCCCAGTAGATTTTGATGCCAACAAGAAATATCCTTTATTAGTAGTAATCCATGGTGGACCAGCTTGGGCATCTTTTCCGATATTCTCAGACTGTTTTAATGAGAAATATCCGATTGAGCAGTTTATCGAAAAAGGCTTTATAGTTTTAGAGCCAAACTATAGAGGAAGTTCTGGCTATGGTAATGAGTTCTTAAAAGCCAACTATAGAAAACAGGGAATTGCTGACTACGAGGATGTTATATCTGGAGTGGATGAACTAGTTGAGCAAGGGATTGTAGATAAAGATAGAGTAGGAGTTATGGGATGGAGTAACGGAGGATATATATCAGCCTTCTGTTCTACGTTTAGTAATAGATTTAAAGCTATTTCAGTTGGGGGCGGAATTACTAACTGGAGTACCCATTATGTAAATACAGATATCCCTTACTTTATTAGAATGCATTTAGGAAATACTCCATGGAATGATCCAGAGATATATACGAAAACATCACCAATGACGTATATTAAATCAGCCTGTACGCCTACCTTAATCCAACATGGCGAAAAGGATGCAAGGATTCCAACTTCCAATGCATATGAGCTATATCAAGGGTTAAGGGATATGGAAGTGGATGCAGAATTAATTATATTTAAAGGAATGGCATATAGTTCTGATCAGCCAGGAATTAATGTGGCTATTATGAAGCAGAATTTGATGTGGTTTTCACACTATATTCTTGGAGAAAGTATGAAAGGTTTTAGGGTTTTATAATGGCTTGTTTTAGTCTTTAAGCTTTTTAGCTGTCTGAAATAAAGTCGTACACATTTATCCGGTTATATATGATTGAGTTTAACATTTCGGATAAGGCAAACTGTGAAATATTTTGGTGTAAATGAGAAAAGAGCCTGAATGTAGGCTCTTTCCTTATTTATATTTAAAAGATGAACTATTCTTATGCAGTTTTACTTAATTTATATGCTTCATGGTTATTTTTTTTGAAAAGTTTTGGGAAAACATAACCATCTAATCCAATACGTCCAGCATTATGTCCTGCAACTAAAATGAACATAGTTAAAATAAGCAGGTTTGGGTTTACACTAACAGTTCCGCTTAATAAAAATGAAAGGTTCATTATGATGCCGAAAAATGCAGCTGTTTTTGTTAATCCACCTAAAATCAAACCTAGCCCTACTAAAATTTCTCCCCATTGAACTAAAAAGCTAAATAGGTCTGCGTTTGGAAGAACAAAATGTTGAAGAAAATCTGCCCACCAACCTTGTACTGCAGGGTGGTCACCTGATGCTTGAGCGATAGCTCCTTTTAGAAAACCACTTGCATCAAAAGACTGTCCAAAAACTTTTCCTATTCCAGCAGCGAGCCATGCATATCCTATGTAAAGTCGTAAAAATAATAATATGAAAGTAGCGCGTTTATCAGTTCTTAAAAAATTGATAACCATTGAAATCCCTCCAATGTATTGTATTTACATGTTTATTATATATCCATTGTGAATAAATTCACAATGGAGGAAATGTGAACAAAGATAGGTTAGGAGTAATTGTTTTATTTTTTGTAACATTTCATCTATTTTGGTAGACTAATAATGGAGATATATCAAAAGGAGGCAAAGAATAGATATGTGGATGAACTTGTAATGATTAGAAATTAGATAGATGAATTTTTCTCTCGTAAGTGAGGGTTTATTTAGCTACCTATAAATCATTCAAGGAATGCATATTTGTTTTGTACATCCCTTTTGTAAGGGTAGATGCCTATGTGGGGAAATTTATATCTCTTATATAAAATATGCGTCCTTTAACTTTGGAGGAGTATATGATGAATCAATTAAAAAATAAAGTAGCAGTTGTTACAGGTGTAAGTCGTCTAGACGGTATAGGAGCAGCTATTTGCACGGAGTTAGCAGAGGCTGGATACGATATATTTTTTACGTATTGGACAGAATACGATAAAGAGATGCCTTGGGACGTTGATAAAAATGAACAAATACAATTAAAAGAAAAGTTGATACAAAACGGTGTCAAAGTATCGAGCATGGAGTTAGATCTAACTCAGAATGATGCATCAAATCAGCTTATAAATAAAGTTACTGAACAATTAGGGTACCCTCATATATTAATTAATAATGCAGCATATTCTACAAATAATAATTTCTCTAATTTGACTGCTGAAGAACTAGATAAGCACTACATGGTAAATGTTCGTGCGACTACATTGTTAAGCAGTCAATTTGCCCAAGGTTTTGATAAGAAATCTGGTGGTAGAATTGTGAATATGACGTCGGGACAATTTAAAGGACCTATGGCAGGAGAATTAGCGTATGCAACAACGAAGGGAGCAATTGACGCTCTTACTAGTACGTTGTCAGCGGAAGTGGCCCATTTAGGGATAACAGTGAATGCAATTAATCCAGGTCCAACTAGTACAGGATGGATGACTGAGGAGATAAAGCAAGGATTAAGACCGATGTTTCCTTTCGGCAGAATTGGTGAGCCAAAGGATGCAGCAAGACTTATTAAGTTTTTAGTGAGCGAAGAAGCCGAATGGATTACAGGGCAAGTTATTCATTCAGAAGGTGGATTTAAGAGATAATTTTATAATTAAAAAGAAGGTATCTCATTTCAATGAGATACCTTCTTTTTAATCTTTCTTCAATCTTCGTGCAACACCATTCCCTAAAGACTGTAATCCTTGAACGAGGATAATCAAAATAAAGACTGTTGCATACATTACTTCAGGTTCGTAGCGTAAATGTCCGAATCGATATGCTAAATCACCAAGACCACCAGCACCTACAAGTCCAGCCATTGCTGTTGCACCGATTAAGCCGATCGTTGCGATTGTTAATCCAAGTACGAGAGACGGGCGAGCTTCTTTAACCATAACGTGCCAAATGATTTTTAAAGTAGAGACTCCCATTGCTTGATATGCTTCAATGACACCGCGATCCACTTCTAATAAAGCAGTTTCCATTAAACGGGCAATGTAAGGGGCTGTGAAGACCACCAGTGGTACGATAACACCTTGCACGCCAATGGACGTTCCCATTAGAAACTTTGTAAAAGGTAAAATGAAGAATAATAGAATGATAAACGGAAGAGAACGAATGATATTAATAACTGTATTAAGAATAGGATAGATAATTTTATTTTCTCGCTGTCCACCAGGTCTCGTTAAAACAAGTGTGACACCGAGTGGTAATGCAATAAGAATAGAGATAAGTAGTGAAATAGATGTCATTTGAAATGTTTGAATTGTTGCTTCCCATATTACGTTACCCCATTCATCCAAAAAGGACTTGTTTCCCATAATCTGTTCTACCTCCTTCTACGATGATCCCTTGTTCTTGTAAAAATGATAAGGCACGGTGTACTTCACTTTTTTCACCTTGCATATGAACGATCAGTTTTCCATATGCCTCATGTTTTAACTGCGTAATATTGCCTGATAAAATATTCGGATATACGTGGAAACGTTTTGTAGCGATAGCTAACGCTGGTTCTCCTGAAGCGGTTCCTATAAATGAAAGTGTTACGATTTCCCCGGTGCTTTGTAGTTCTTTCTGTACATCTTCTGGAATTTTAGCTGCAAACGCGCTATTTACAAATTTCTTCGTTGTTACATGTTGTGGGTTTGTGAAAATATCTTTTACGGTTCCACTTTCGACTACCGCCCCATGTTCCATTACAGCAACTTGGTCACAAATACGCTGGATGACATTCATTTCGTGTGTAATTAGCAAAATCGTAATTCCGATTTCTTCGTTGATCTTTAATAATAAATCAAGAATAGAATCGGTCGTTTCCGGATCTAATGCGCTCGTTGCTTCATCACTTAATAAAACTTCAGGCTCATGAGATAGTGCGCGAGCGATCGCTACACGTTGTTTTTGACCACCAGATAATTCACTTGGATAGGCATCTTTTTTATTTAAGAGATCAACAATGCGTAAATACTTTTCTACCCTTTTTTCAATTTCATTTTTGGGAAGACCAGATAGACGTAAGGGTAGTGCGATATTTTCATAAACGGTAACGGTTTTAAGTAAATTGAATCCTTGAAAAATCATGCCGATCTTTTTTCTCGCCTTTGCGAGTTCTTTTGTCGATAAGGTTGTTAACTCTTGTTCATTTACAATGATATCTCCTGTCGTTGGTTTTTCTAATAAATTTACACAACGAATTAATGTACTTTTACCAGCGCCACTATATCCGATGATTCCAAATACTTCGCCCTTTTTTACTTTAAGGGAAGTTGATTTAAGAGCCTCAACATTCCCTTTTTTTGTTGTAAATACTTTGGAGACGTTTTTTAATTCAATCATTATAGTCAGCTCCTACCAAGACGGTAAAACAGAACCATCGAATTTTTTCTCAATGAAATCTTTTACTTCTTTAGATTGATAAGCTTTCTTTAATTTATTAACAACAGCATCATCTTTATTTTCAGTACGAACAACGACCCAATTCACATATGGTGAATCTTTTCCTTCGCGGAAAATAGAATCTTTCGCTGGGCTTAATTTTGCACCTAATGCAAAGTTTGTATTAATTGCAGCTGCCTTTACTTCACTTAGTTGTGTTGGTAATTGAGATGCCTCTAATTCAACAATCTTTAAATTTTTCGGGTTTTCAATTACATCTTTTGCAGTCGCTTTTTCTGTAGCTTTTGGATCAACCTTTAAAACACCTGCTTTTTCAAATAGCTTTAAAGCACGAAGCTCATTTGTTGGATCATTTGGGACAGCGATTGCATCGCCCTCTTTTAATTCTTTTACATCTTTTAAGCTTTTAGAATATACACCCATAGGGAATGTTACTGTGGAAAATACTTCAGTTAATTTCATGTTGCGTTCAGCTTTAAATACGTCTAAGTAAGATTTAGTTTGATAGCTATTTACATCGAGGCTTTTTTCATCTAAAGATACGTTTGGCGCTACATAATCATTAAATACCTTTACATCAATTTCGAGACCATCTTTTGCTGCCACTTCTTTTACCTTTTCAAAAATTTGTTCATGCGGTCCGCCTGTTACGCCGACAGTAATCTTTTTCTTATCTAATGCTTTTACCTCTTTATCAGAATTAGCACCACATGCACCTAACAATAATACCGCTCCACTTACAATACTTAATAACACCTTTTTCATCTATAATTCCCCCTTAATATACGTTCCAAAATAAAAAGCACCTCTCAAAAATAAGAGAGGTGCCGAATAGACGAAATAGGTTCCTCTCTTATCTTCCAAAACGAAAATCGTTCTGCAGGAATTAGCACCTTAGCTTATACGTTATAAGCTCGGTTGCCGGGCATCATCGGGCCAGTCCCTCCGCCACTCTTGATAAGAGTATGTGTATGTAGTTTTTTAATATGGTACTAATAGTAAATCTTACAAAAAGAATTGTCAATATTATTTTCAGAATATATTTTATTTTAAGGTAATCGAAACGTTCCCTTTTTTATGTCCCTTTTCCACATACATATGAGCTTCAGCAATTTCTTCTAATCGGTAAGTTCTATCAATAACGGGCTTTAGTTTTTCCGTTTCGACTAGTTTTTTTAATAGAATCATATCCTCTTTACTTACCTTGGCCATCATTCCATTAACAGATACATATTTTCCATTGGGTGTTAATGTATTTGTACAAAGGGATTTTTTATACTTCCCAACTGCATCAAATATAATATCGTAGCATTTGCCTTGCTTAGTAAAATCTTCTTTCGTATAATCAATTACTTTATCAGCTCCTAAAGATTGCACGAGTTCAAAATTTGAATTACTACAAACAGCCGTAACGGTCGTGCCGAAATATTTAGCAAGTTGTACAGCAGCTGTTCCTACTGATCCGGAGGCACCATATATGAGCACTTGTTGCCCTTTTTTTATACGGCCCTTTCTCAGGAAATGTAATGCTGAAGTTCCACCAAAAGGAATAACTGCCGCTTCTTCATACGTCACATTGGTAGGTTTTAATGTTATTAATCCACTTTCATGTACGCATGTGTACTCGGCATAATCACCGAGGTTTAGTTCTGTTAATGCAAAAATTGGATCACCTTTTTAAAATTGAGTTACATCTGTTCCTACTTCCTCGATTTCACCGGATAACTCTACGCCGAGTACAGGTTTTCTCGGTTTTCTGAAACCTAATATGATCCGCATAGGAATCCAAAATAAGAGGGGGCTATTAAAGCCGCGTATTCTACAATCTCCAGTCGTTACACTTGTTGCGTGAATTTTAATTAATACTTCGTTCTTTTTAGGTGTAGGTTTCTCTATATTTTGAAGATGAAGAACGTTAGGTGGTCCATACTGTGTGCAAATGATCGCCTTCATAATGACCTCCTGAAATGAGTTGTTGTTATTTACATCATATTTAAAACTCTCATCAAACATGTCGCTATATAGCGAATAAAGATTAAAAATTATATAGATTTCGTAGGAAAAGAGGTGATATTATTTTGAGAAAGGGGGCGACATTATGAAAAAAACTATTTTTATTTCAAGTTTAGTGCTTGCAATCAGTCTGGGGGTAGGGTGTAGCAATGAGAAAACAACAAAGACTGATGAACCGAAAAAAGAAGCCATGCAAAAAGAAAAGGAATTAGCAGCGAAGGATGTTTTCAAGAAAACGAACGAAGCTTTTAAAAATGAAGAAAATGTAACGATGACATATGATGTAGGGATAAAAGCTGAGGGAACAGAGATGGATATATTAAAGGCTAAGATGCAATTAGAGCCAAAGACAAAGAATTCTCGTTCTGAAATGAATATTTCTGGTACAGATGTTGTAGTGTATACAGTGGATGGTAAAGTTGCTGGTGAGGTGAAAAACCCTAATACAGGAGAAGTTATAACCGTACCAGAGGAGCAATTAAACGCTGGTGGAATGAAAGCGACTCAAGATATTATAGATAAGTTAGAAGTACCAGCAGTAGTTTTAGATAAAATGAAGATGGAGAAAAGCGGAGATAAATATAAACTGAAATTTACATTAAAAGGGCAAGAAACAGAAAGTATGTTAACTAGCATGGATGAAACGCAGAAGAAAATGCTACAAGCACAAAACGCAAAGATAGAAGAAGTGGATGCAGAATATATCATTACAAAAGATTTTAAATATGAATCAGCGAAGATAGATATGATTATGAGTAGTAATGGTAAGGATAAGGCACACATTATTACGAATGCAAAATATACATCGTACGAAAAGTTTGACCCAATACAATTGCCGGCAGCAAAGTAACAGTTTTGATCAGGGGGGGCCTAAAATAAGGTGCCCTCTCTTTTTTATACTTTCTTCTTGGGAAAATAGGTACAATATGAAGAGGGAAAACTGTGGAAGAGGAGAGTGTCATTTGAAAAAAAGAAAGATAGTGGTGGTCATTGTAGCTTATACAGTGTTGCTTGCGACATCTATAAATACATATAAAGAGCAACTAGAGCATCCTATTATGAGCGATGTAGGAAAGTTGCTTCCAACGAAAATTAAACGTGTTGAAAATGCTGAGGATGAACGTTCATTAAAACAGTTAGTGCAAGATGCAAATGTTTCTGGAGAGAAAATTTCTATTGCAGGTATGCAACATAGCCAAGGCGGACAGACGTATTATCCGAACGGTACGATGCTTGATATGAAAGGATATAATGAAATATTAGAATTCGATCCGGAGAAGAAGAGGATTAGGGTGCAAAGCGGTGTCACATGGAATGACATTCAAAAGAAAATCAATCCATATGGTCTTGCAGTTCAAGTGATGCAATCTCAAAATATTTTTACTGTTGGTGGTTCATTAAGTGTAAATGTACATGGGCGTGATATTCGTCATGAAGCATTGATTGATACAGTAGAGTCGTTCAGATTGTTAATGGCAGATGGTACGGTGCGTAATGTAAATAGAGAAGAAAATGCTGACTTGTTTCCATATGTAATTGGGGGATATGGATTGTTTGGTGTAATTTTAGATGTGACGCTACAGTTAACAAACGATGAATTGTATGAAACGCACACGAAGGTACTAGATTATAAAGAATACTCTTCATACTTTAAGAATAAAGTGCGAAGGGACGAGAATATACGTATGCATTTAGCACGTATTTCTGTTGCCCCAAATTCATTTTTAAAAGAAATGTATGTGACAGATTATGTACTGGCAGAAGATCAACAGAAGCTGGGAGAGTACAGCAAATTAAAAGAAGAAAATATTATAGCTGCGCCGAAATTCTTACTTGGGTTATCACGTTATAGTGACTGGGGAAAGGGCGCATTTTGGGATATACAAAGAAGTTATTTTGAACGTACAGATGGTAAGTACGAAACTCGAAATAACGTAATGAGATCTGATAGTGCTTTTATGGAATACGATAATCCAAACTTGACCGAAGTTTTACAAGAGTACTTTGTACCGATAGATGGTTTTGCAGAGTATATAGATGATTTGCGAAGCGTTTTAAATGAAGAGGAATTAAACCTTCTTAACATTACAATCCGCTATGTAGAAAAGAATGAGAATGCGGTGCTATCTTATGCGAAAGATGATATGTTTGCGCTTGTGCTTCTAATTAATCAAGGGCGTTCTGAAGATGAAATAAAGAAAACAAAAGTGGTCATTCAAAAGATGATTGATGTTACGTTAAAGCATAATGGAAGTTATTATTTACCGTATTATTCTTATCCGGAAAAGGAGCAACTAAAGAAAGCGTATCCTCGCATAGAAGAATTCCTTCAGAAGAAGAAGGAAGTAGACCCAGAGGAAAGGTTTGTGAATTTATTTTATAAGGAGTATAGCAAATGACATATAGAAGATTTGTAGCCTCACAAAGCATTATTATGATGGCAGGTAGTATGGTATTTCCTTTTTATATACTATTGCTTCGAAATGTAGGAAATAGTTTCTCGCAATTTGGCTGGGCGTACGGCTTATTTGCCTTAACTTCAGCTCTAGTATATCCGTTAGTTGGAAGAATCTCTGATAGGGTAGGTGATAGAAAGTTATTAATTATATACGCATGGTCCATGGCTATATTAATGCTTTTTTTCCCTATTGCAACAGAAGTTTGGCATGTATACATTCTCCAAATTTTAATGGGTATTTTAGGTGCTGTGCAGCGTAATACGGAGAAGACATCGTTAGCACGAAAGGTAGCGCATAAGGAAGCTGGTTACGAAATTGGAAAATACCATGTATGGACATCAATTGGGGGCGGAGTAGCTATAATTGCAACTGGTTACCTAGTGGATTTCTTTACGATAGGGACTATTTTTTACATTGCTTCGGTTTTATATGTAGTTAGTGGATTTGTATTAAGCCGCGGTGATAAGTAATTAAAAGTATTTCCATTCCCATTTTTACCTGATTACCCTTTATTTGTTATACTTATGGAGAAGACAAAAGAAAAGGGGACATTGCCTTTGATGAAATTTATAGTTTTAGCTATTCTCACTTTGTTTTTGATTCCATGGACTAGAAGCGGTAATAAAATTCGCGCGGTGGATAAAGGAGGAAATGAGAAAGTTGTAAAGGGTAAGAAATCATCTATTTTAGTTATTCCTGTTTTATTTTGGATAGGTATTGTAATCTATGAATATTTCTGGCTAATTGATGATCGAGCAGATTCTATTCTTACTCATTATTCTGTTGCAGTAGCGATTTTAATTGGTCTTGTTTTATTCTCACAAGAGCAGGTAGGGAAATTAGAAGGTACGCTAAAAGGACTTCTAATGTTCGTTTTACTCGCAAGTTACGGCTATTTTGGTTATTTGCACGATATAGTAATCTCGCAAAAGAAATATGATTCGGTCGTGAAGGTAGAGAAAGATATTTCAGAGCCATTTACTGAAAATGACCAACCGTTTACAGTTCCGCCTAAAACAGCGGAGAATAAAATGAAAAAGGTATTTGGTGATATTCCGAAAGTGGCTTATTTTGAGCTAGGGGAATTAACGCCACAAATGGTAAATGGTGAAGCCTTGTATGTAGCACCGATAGAAGTTTCGGGATTTTTTAAAGCACGTAAAGCGGAAACAATTCCAGGTTACGTAACAATGTCAGGTACAAATCCTGATGCGGAAGCGAAATTACATCTTGGATATAAAATGAAGTATGTACCAAGCATGTTTTTCGGTAATAAATTAGAACGTGTCGTTCGAAAAGCAGAGCCAGATTTAGTTTTTAAAGGGAAACCAAAATTTGAAGTTGATGATAAAGGAAAACCGTATTATACAATGACATACGGTGAGTTTATTTCAGGAAGATCAGGGTTTGAAGTAGAAGGCGTTGTCGTTGTTGATGCACAAACAGGTGATGTGAAACGATATGATAAAGGGAATGCACCTAAATTCGTTGATGGTGTATTAAATCATGAAACAGCATCTACGTTAAATACGTACTTCGGAAAATATATTCACGGATTTTGGAATACGAAATTCTCACAAACTGACATGAAGATGCCGACTGAGTGGGGGACGAAGGAAGGCGTTACGCCAATCTTCGGGAAGGATGGTAAATTGTATTACTTTACAGACTTTACCTCTCCGAAAGAAGGAGTAGATTCTGCTCTCGGTTACTCATTAGTTGATGCACGTACAGGAAAGTTGTATTACTATAACGGAAAAGAAGTGAAGGGAATTATGGACGGTTCGGCTGCTACAGAAGTAGTGGATAATTCCTTTAAGCGAGAGAAATGGCATGGAACAATGCCGGTTATTTATAACGTATACGGTAAACCTTCGTGGATTGTACCGGTTATTGATGACGGGGGATTAGTACGTGCTCATACTGTTATATATGCTTCTAATGCAAAAATATTTGCGACAGGTTCGACGCAAAAAGAAGCACTTGAGAATTATAAAAATGCGCTGAGCGGAAGTGGTGACTCATTTAGACCGACTTCAAATGGGAAAGAAGCGCAAAAAGAAGGTATTGTACAACGTGTGTATAAAGAAAAATCAGGTGAAAATACGATTGTATACGTACTATTAGAAAATGAGCAAAAAGTATTTATGGTACCTGCGAAGAAATTCCCATATGCAATGTTTACAGAAGTAGGGGATCCAATTCAAATCACATATTTAGACACAGGAGAAATGATGGCATCTGTATCTAAATTTACAAATAGTAATTTGAAAAAGTAAAGCGATAGAGATTCTATCGCTTTTTTTACATTATTAAACAGGAAAATACGGTATACTTGACGTATATTTATGTTGTAACTATAATTGTTACGATTGAGTATTTATATGAAAGGGTGAATGGAAAAAGTGAATGGAGTTAATCACGAAGTATATAAACCTGTAAAGACAAACAGGTTATGGATGATTCTTGTATTAGGGACACTTACGGCAATTGGGCCATTATCTATTGATATGTATTTGCCTTCTTTACCAAAGTTAACGGATGATTTACAAACGGGTGCATCCCTCGCACAGCTTACATTAACTGCTTGTCTGCTTGGGCTTTCAGTAGGGCAGTTATTTATTGGTTCAATTAGTGACATTTACGGAAGACGCAAACCTCTTATTATCGCTCTTATTATTTATGTTGCTTCTTCTTTACTTTGTGCTGTTGCACCATCTATTTGGAGTTTAGTGCTTTTACGTTTCTTACAAGGTGCTTCAGGATCTGCTGGTATCGTTATATCACGTGCAATGGTACGTGATATGTATTCAGGTTCTGAAATGACGAAGTTTTTCTCATTACTTATGTTAGTAAACGGGGCAGCACCTATTTTGGCACCGATTATTGGAGGGCAATTATTACAGTTTACATCATGGCGCGGCGTTTTTATCGTTCTTGGAGTAATTAGTGTATTCATGCTAATATCATCTACTTTCGTATTACGTGAAACATTACCTCCTGAAGAAAGAGAGACAGGTGGATTATCAGGAACGCTGGCAACATACGGAAAGCTTTTGAAAGATCGTTTATTTATGGGATATGCATTGTCGCAAGGATTAGTAACAGCTGCAATGTTTGCTTATATTTCTGGTTCACCGTTCGTGTTGCAAAATATATACGGGGCATCACCACAACAGTTTAGTTTGTTCTTTGCAATTAACGGTATTGGTATTATTATTGCTAGCCAAGTTACTGGCCGCTTAGCAGGGAAAGTTAATGAGAAAACTTTATTTGTTGCTGGTATTATTATTGCAGCTATTGGTGGTCTATCTTTATTACTGACAATCTTACTAGGAATAGGTTTAATTGGCGTTTTATGCTCGTTATTCCTTGTTGTATCAAGTGTTGGGGTTGTATCAACAACCGGCTTCTCGTTAGCGATGAGAAATCAAAAACAAGCAGCAGGAACGGCATCGGCTTTATTAGGTTTATTACAGTTCATTTCAGGAGCACTTGTTGCACCATTAGTAGGTATTGGCGGAAGCAATACCGCATTACCGATGGGGGTTGTGATAGCGCTTTGTGAAATTGGTGCTGTATTATGTTATCTATTTATGGCCAGAAGAAGTGAGAAGCAGTTTGAACTGCAACAAAATAAAAAGTTAGAAGCTTAATAAAAAAGAGCTGATTCAAACATTTCTTTGAATCAGCTCTTTTTTTCGTTTCTTTGAAATAACTCATACATATTATTCATGATCGCATCATATAAGAAAGCAAGTTTATCCCATACCCAGCGGTTACTGTCGACCTCTTTCTCCCCGCAATCAATAATATCAGTATGATCTGTAATTCTATATGCCCTCTCAACGATAATAGGAGCAATCTTCGGTATGCGTGGAATTTCTTTTAAGACATCTGCAAAATTTCCAATGTAGACATGACCGATAATCTCGATTGTTAAAGATTTATCGGATATATTTAGCACAGTATGAAATTGATTTATATGTTGTTTCTTTAAATATTGGGCCAGCTTAAATGGAGCATGCTTCTTCTTTAATACGCGGCGAAGGCTCTCTGTATTTTCAATATGAAGTGACTTTTCGCGAATAAGGACGCGAATATCTTCGCCCATAAAGGGTATTGTATTGTACATTGATGATTCTCCTTACAAACTGAACTACGCTTACTTTATGCATATGTAAGTCTAGCATGGTTTGTTCTCTATGTGTGCTTACAGTTTTGTAAGGTGATGTAGTAAAGTGATGCAAAAGTTATTTGCATAAAGTGACGATACTGTGACAAAAATGTTGGTATGTATATTAAGATATCGTCTTAAGTGTAAAAAGTGGGGCGTTCTCGGTATAATAACAAGTGGAGATAAAAGAAACTATAATTAGTAGTAGCTGTAGATAAAAGGAGAATTCGAGATGAAGAAGGTTTTGGGTATTGCTGTAATGGGAAGTATGATCCTTCTAGCAGGATGTAATGGAAATAAAGAACCGAAAGAACCGAAAGAAAAGGTAGAGCAATCCACTGAGCAAACAGAAGAAATGAAAGAATACAGCGCAGTACATGAAAAATATGATGCGAAAATAAATAAAGAAATTAATAAGGCGTTACAGTTATTTGAAGTGGCAAAAGAAAAGGGCGGTAAGGAAATAACGAATGCTACATATAAAGAAGATGTGCAAAAGGTAACAACGAGCATGTTAGAAGATATTGATAATATACGTAAAGAAATTCGTGTTCCAAAGTCGAAAGAGCAAGAACATGAGGTATATGTTGGTTTCTTGAATGAATCGGAACAAGCGATGAAAAAATTACAGAAGTTAGCTAAAGAAGAAGATTCATCATTAATTCGTGATATAGAAATTAATTTTGCAACAGCATCGACATACTATAAACGTTTTCAAACAGAAGCGAAAAAATAACCTTGCGTGTGCAAGGTTATTTTTTCTTTTTACCATCTCCGTCTTCATCCTCGGATACTAATATCTTCTGTTCTTCGTGAAATTCTGAAATTGTTTGTCCAGTAATATTATCGAATGGAGTGTAAAAAGAAGTGATGCTTTTCTTTTTAATGAAGAGTTTATCCCGCATTAACGGGCAGTAAGACCCCCACCTCAAAGTTCAGTGAAAGCAAAGAAGTTAGGTAGGGGATCAACTGCCCGTAAAAGCCCGATTGGTGAGGGCTGATAATCAGTGGGGGATGAACAAAACACCCACTGATTAAAGTTTCACTTTATAGAAGCCGATGATGACAAGTACAAGTATTACGATTGTTAATGGTAATCCTATAGTAGCAAGAAGTAAGGGATCTATCTTATAACGCCTTTAATACAATTTCTTTTTATTATAAGCGAAAGATTGTAATTTCAATAACTAATATAACAGAAAACTGATTTTTCTAAATATATCCAAATTGATTGACTTTTCATTTTTTCAGAATTATAATTCGAAATATACAATTTGAACCAAATAATAATATAGCAATTTACTTATCCAGAGAGGTAGAGGGACTGGCCCTATGACACCTCAGCAGCGGGTTCTGTAACAGGAACACCGTGCTAATTCCAGCAAGCAAGTCTTGAAAGATAAGTGATGGGCCTTCGTTTATTAAGCCTTGATCTTATTTTTTAAGATCAAGGCTTTTTGTGTTTTAAGAAGTAGAGAAGGAGTAATGGCAACAAATATGTCAATAAAACAAAGTAAATTCATTTGTTTAGGGGGTTATTGAAGTGTATGTTATTAAAAAACTATCGGTTATGGTATTCATGCTATGGGTCATTACGACAGTAACATTTTTAATTATGCATATTATTCCAGGTGATCCGTTTTCATCAGATGCGAAAATCTTTCCTGAAGAAGTAATACAAAACATGAGAGCGAAGTATCACCTTGATGAACCGTTATGGAATCAGTATGTTGCTTATTTGGATGGGGTAGTTCATTTTGATTTTGGCGAATCTGTTCAATCGACAGGTCAAGGTGTATCGGAAATTATAACAACTGGTTTTGGACCATCGGCAATTATTGGTTTACAAGCACTTGTTATTTCATTGTTAGTCGGAATTGCCGCAGGTACATTTGCCGCGCTATATCATGGGAAAGTGATTGATTATAGTGTGAGCTTGCTTGCGATTCTCGGTATTTCTATTCCTAGTTTTATTTTAGCACCACTATTTATACAAGTATTCGCCATACAATTTGAATTACTACCAGTGGCGTCTTGGGGAACATTTGAGCATACTGTATTACCCTCCTTCGCATTAGCGTTAGGACCAATCGCAGTTATTACAAGATTTGTTCGCTCTAATATGATTGAAGTGTTGCAGAGTGATTATATTAAGCTAGCGAGAGCGAAAGGTATACCAATTAAGAAAATCATTATAAGACATGCTCTTCGAAATGCGATTGTTCCGGTACTTACATTTGTTGGCCCATTAATGGCTGGACTTTTAACAGGGACTTTCGTTATTGAAAAAATCTTTTCAATTCCTGGTTTAGGAAAATATTTTGTAGACAGTATTTTCAACCGAGATTATCCGGTGATTATGGGAACAACCATTTTCTATAGTGCGCTATTAATTGTATGTATTTTTATTACAGATATCATTCATCGT
This sequence comes from Bacillus sp. TH50, assembly GCF_016650565.1. NCBI lineage: Bacteria > Bacillati > Bacillota > Bacilli > Caryophanales > Bacillaceae > Bacillus > Bacillus sp. TH50. The sequence goes on from NZ_JAEKFM010000004.1 coordinate 92,121, forward strand.
ATTGTTGATCCGCGCATTCGTTCTATTACGTAAGGAGGGTGATGTTTAAATGGGGGCTTATGAAATTAATGACCAGTTATTAACGAATGAAGAGAAAAAAGAATTAACGATAAATAAAGATCAGCAAACGATTAGCCGGAAAAAGGAAGTGTTTCGCAAGTTTATATCAAACCCTATAGCAGTTTTAGGGGCAGTGACGTTATTACTAATTATTGTTTTCTCGCTTATTGGCGAAAGTTTAACGCCATTTACTGCGAGTGAACAAGTAAAAGAAGCAACTAATTTACCGCCTAGTAGTGAGCATTGGTTCGGAACAGACGATTTAGGGAGAGATATTTGGGCGCGTACTTGGGCTGGTGGGAAAATTTCATTAACAGTTGGATTGGTAGCAGCAGCTCTTGATATAGGGCTTGGTGTACTTATCGGTGGCTTTAGTGGATATGTGAGAGGACGTAATCGTCTTGGAACGTTAATTGATGAGTGGATTATAAGAGGGATTGAAGTATTATACGGTATCCCATATTTACTGATTGTTATTTTACTATTAATCATTATGAAACCAGGACTTTTTACAATTATTATAGCTCTTGCGTTAACGGGATGGATTGGCATGGCACGTCTCATTCGGGCGCAAGTACTTTCATTGAAACAAAGAGAATTTGTTATTGCAGCAGAGCGATTAGGTACACCTCATATGAAAATTATATACGGACATTTAATTCCAAACTTAACAGGGATTATTATCGTAAATTTATCATTTACAATTCCAGCAGCTATTTTCTCAGAATCATTTTTAAGTTTTATCGGACTTGGAGTACAATCACCAGCAGCGAGCTGGGGCACGATGACAAACGATGCACTCGGGACATTACTAAGCGGAGAGTGGTGGCAACTTTTCTTCCCGGCAATCATGATTGCACTCATCATGTTCGCATTTAATGCGATTGGTGATGGTTTGCAAGATGCGATTGATCCGAAAATCGTAAAACGTAATCGAAAGGAGAAAAAACATGGCACGAATCTTATCTTTAGAAGACGTAACGTTGGCCGTTGAAAAAGAGAATAGTAAGCAAGCAATTGTGAAGCATGTTTCCTTTTCTATTAACGAAGGTGAAATAGTTGCACTTGTCGGAGAAAGTGGTTCAGGGAAAAGTGTTACAGCACAATCAATTATCGGCTTAAATCAAGAATCGATTCATATTGATGATGGAAATATATCTTTCCAATCAAAGGAATTAACGGATTTACAAGAATCAGAATGGAATCAAATTCGCGGGAAAGATATTTCCTTTATCTTTCAAGACCCGCTTTCATCTTTAAATCCGACGATGAAGGTTGGAAGACAAATTACAGAAGTAATTGTGCAGCATGAAAAGAAATCGAAAAAAGAGGCAAAAGAAATTGCAATTAACTTACTAAATGATTTAGGGATACATGAAGCAGAGAAACGCTTTGAACAATACCCGTATCAGTTGAGCGGAGGTATGAGGCAGCGTATTTGTTTAGCAATTGCATTTGCTTGTCACCCGAAGCTCGTTATTGCAGATGAACCTACAACAGCATTAGATGTAACGATTCAAAAGCAAATTATGGAGTTGTTAAAAGAAAGAAAGGAAAAACAAAATACGAGTATTTTATTAATTACACATGATTTGGCACTTGTACGTGAAGTAGCTGACCGAGTAGTAGTTATGTACGGGGGACGTGTTGTTGAAAAAGGAACGATTCAAGAAGTAATTGGCTCACCTAAGCACCCTTACACAAAAAGTTTATTGCAAGCAATTCCGAATATGGATGATTCAGAAAAGGTACTTAGAGCAATTGAGGGAACAACACCTTCAATTGAAACGTTAAATAGTTTTGGATGCCCGTTTGTGAATCGTTGTCCTGTAGCGATAAAAGAATGTATTCATCGCTTCCCAGAGAGAACAACATATTCTGAGGAGCATAGTTCACATTGCTGGCAGCATATTCTGGAGCATAATAAAGCGAAATCAAAAGAGAGGGTGAATGCCTCATGACGACAGATTTAATTACTGTAAAGCAAGTAACGAAAACGTATGGAAGTAAAAATAAAGAAATCGCAGCGTTAAAAGGTATATCACTTTCTATCCCAAAAGGAACAACGCTTGGCATTATTGGAGAAAGTGGTTCTGGAAAGACAACACTTGGTAAGCTCATAGCTGGGATCGAGCGTCCAACGTCTGGTGAAATTGATTATAACGGTCAAGTTGTTCACAAGCTGAAGTCAGCTCATAAGCGGGATTTCTTACAGAAAGTACAGTTCATTTTTCAAGATTCCACAGCTGCATTAAATCCGCGCTGGAAAGTACGCGATATTGTAACAGAAGGCTATATTTCATTCGGTTTAGGCGATAAAGGATTGAAAGATAAGGTCGCAGGTGATGCACTAGAGCGTGTTGGATTAGATAGACGATATATTGATCGCTATCCACACGAATTTAGCGGAGGACAACGTCAACGTATTGCCATTGCAAGAGCGCTATTATGTGAGCCAGAAGTATTAATCCTTGATGAACCAATTTCAGCATTAGATGTTTCACTGCAAATCCAAATTGTACATTTACTGCAAAAGATTCAAAAGGAACAAGGCTATACATATTTATTTATCGCACATGATTTACCGATGGTTCACTATTTATGTGAAAAAGTGGCTGTCTTATACAAAGGAGAACTTGTTGAATTTGGATATACGGACGAAGTATTCCGTAATCCACAACATTCTTATACAAAAACATTATTAGCATCAACACCAAAAATTTCAGGTTAAAGGAGAATGTAGGATGAAGAAGTTTTTATTATTTGTCATTATGACTGTTTTAGCAATAACTTCTGTTGCTTGTGGTAAGAAAGAGACGCAAAAGGCGAGTGCTGGTAAGGGAGAAGGGGATCGATTAGTAACGAATATTAGCAGTGATCCGTATACGCTTGATTCTGCCATTGCGACAGATAGCACGTCAGGTTATGTAATTGGACATTTATTCTCAAGCTTATATACGCAAGATAGTGATGGGAAATATCAAAATGAATTGGCAGAGAAAGAAGAAGTAAATGCAGATGGAACTGAATATACAATCCATTTAAAGAAAGATATTAAATGGTCAGATGGTTCTCCTATTACAGCAAATGATTTTGAATTTGCATGGAAGCGATTATTAAATCCGAAAACGGGTTCTATGAATGGGACAGAAATGTACTTTATTAAAGGAGCAGAGGCATATAATACTGGAAAAGGTGAAGAAGGACAAGTTGGTATTCAAGTCGTTGATCCTCAAACATTAAAGGTAACACTTGAGCACCCAGTTGCTTCTATTAAACAAAAATTAGCAAGTTCATTATTTATTCCATTATCTAAAAAATCAATTGATGATAATAATAAATTAAAAACAGATCCAAAAGAGTTAATTACGAACGGACCATTCACGTTAAAGGAATGGAAGCATAACCAAGCTATTACAGTACAAAAAAATAAAGAATACTATGATAAAAAGGTAACATTAAAAGAAATTGAGTTTCGTATTATTCCAGATTCTAAAACAGCGTACCAATTGTACAAGTCAAAAGAATTAGATTTGCTAAGTAGCTTACCACAAGAGATGATTGAAAAAGAAAAAGGAAACAAAGAATATAAGCGTGTTGCAGGATTCTCATCTTATATTTATTCGTTTAACGTAGAAAAAGAGCCGTTTACAAATGCAAAGGTACGTAAAGCATTTTCATTAGCGGTTGATCGTAAGTTTATCGTTGAAAAACTGTATAAAAATAATGCACAAGAAGCATATGCTTTTGTTCCAGAAGGAGCAAAAACACAAGGTGGTCGTGATTTCCGTAAAGAAAAAGGTGATTACGTAAAATTCGATTCAGCAGAAGCGAAAAAATTATTAGAAGAGGGCATGAAAGAGCAAGGTTGGTCTACATTACCTGAAGTAACATTAAAATTCACTACAGATACACAACATAAAAAAGTAGCAGAAGCAATGCAAGAAATGTTTAAGAAAAATCTTGGTGTAGATATTAAATTAGAAAATAAAGAGTGGAAGAGTTACATCGACACATATAAGCAAAGTGATTTCCAATTAGCTTATATGGGATGGGGCGGCTCTCTATTGGATCCGATTACTAAACTAGATTTATATGCAGGTGATGGTCCAAACAACTATGCAAAATGGCATAATAAAGAATTTGATGCTTTAGTAAAAGAAGCAGAAGTTGAACAAAACGAAGATAAGCGTTTTGACTTATTGCATAAAGCAGAAGATATTATGTTTGATGATACACCATTAATCCCAATTATTTTCCCAAGCTCTTCGTATTTACAAAAATCATCAGTATCTGGCGTTCAATTCATTATTGGTTCTAGTCCAGAACTAAGATACGTAAAAATTAAAAAATAAAGAAGTAGGCAATCGCCTACTTCTTTATTTTATTTCTCTTTTATATTCTTTTTTCGTTCCATCAGAGAATATAACTTCTAAAGCGAATTTTTGGTAATCTTTATCAAGTTTGAACACGTTTACTACTTGATCAATTACTTCTTGGTCAGGAGTATCTTTATCAAATTTTAATTCTTGTAGAAGTGGGCTTAATTTTGTAATAGCCTCGTCGCCTGTTAATTTTACATCTGCTTTATGGTCTTCAACTTTTGCTTCCATTTTTTTATCGGCTGCTACATTTTTATAATCAGCTTCGTAGTCTTTCTTCGTATCTTGATAGTCTGCTTTTAAATCAAATTCATTAAAGTTTAGTTTTAAATCTGCAGGAGCCTCATTTTTTGCTTCTTCAGTCGTTTTCTTATTAGAAGTTGTATCTTCTTTTGCAGGAGCTTTACATCCTGTTAATGCAGGTACTAGCATAAGAGCTAATAAAATTGATAGTAAAATTCTCATTATAAATTCCTCCTTATGTAAATTTGTTCTATACAAGTTTTTCCCAAAATCATGTAATTATGTATGTGTTGAAAATAAATTATTTTCTCGCAGCTTCAAGGGTAAACGCGCAATTTAAATCAAAAATGATTTGTATGTATATGGTAAATTGAAGTTATAAGGAGGTACTGAAATGCATGAAGAATATAAAGAGATGATAAAAAAAGCAATCGAATATATAGAGAATCATTTACATGAAGAGCTTACAACAGAAAGAGTGGCATTTCATGGTGCAGTATCGATGTACCATTTTCATCGTATTTTTCAAAGTTATATTGGGATGAGTGTAACGGATTATGTTCGTAAGAGAAGATTAACTCATGCTGCACAGGCTTTAGTATCGACTGAAAGAGCTGTTATTGATATTGCAGTGCAATATGGCTTTTCCTCACAAGAAGCATTTACTAGAGCTTTTAAAAGAATGTTTCAATTACCACCAAAAAAATATCGAAAGTATTTCCAGTCATTTTATATAGAAAGAGAGGGCGTTTCAATGGAAAAAGGTATACCGAAAGGATGGATATTAAGTGGAAGTCATCCTGCTGAATATGAGATGGGTTTAGATTACGAAGTTGTTCATCAAGGAAAAGTATCTGCATATATAAAAGGAAAAGAGAACGTTACACACGGAGGGTTTTCAACATTAATGCAAATGTTCCGAGCAGATAAATATGTAGGTAAGAGATTACGTTTAACCGCATTTATTAAGAGTGAGAATGTAAGAGACTGGGCGGGATTATGGATGCGAGTAGATGGAAAAGATACAGAGCCTATTGCTATGGATAACATGCAAAATCGTCCAATTAAAAATACGAATAACTGGCAATCATACTCGGTTGTACTAGATATAAAAGAAGAAGCGCTTGGTATTGCATTTGGTGTTTTATTATCAGGAGAAGGCTGTGTCTGGCTAGATAGTATTCGTTTTGATGAAGTTGATGAAAAAATTCCATCAACAGATCTAGCAGAAAACTTTTATGAGACACTTTTAGAAGAGCCGGTGAATCTGCAATTTGAAGAGATAGAACAGTAAAAAGTAAGGAGAAAAGGTATGCTCAAATATGTAAAACTAATAAGTATTAGTTTAGTAGTATCGTCTTGTATTATGGGAATTAACTATTTAATTAGCTATCTTTGGTCAGGGCATATACCTTCTTTGACGTGGAGAACATATTTGATGTTTGTGTTTATATTTATGATGAGTTTTGGTTCAATACAAAAAGAGAGCTATGAAGAGAGTTGATAATCGTCCTTTTATTCTTCTTAGTATTAATACATATGTATTTATCACTGCATTGGAAAAACAGGTTTGCCGTTTGGGATTATTTCCCGCAACATATGCAGCAAATGGTTATTATACAATAATATTCGGCGGAGTTAGTTTGGAGAAAAACATTATTTCATTATTACTTGTTATACTAGTTACACAATTGGTAGCGGGAATCACTATAGGTATAAAAGGGATAGTAAAGAGGAGAAGTTCTGTAGTTAAAGAAGCATAAAGTAAAAAAAGGTATCCTTCGTGGGATACCTTTTTTACTAGTGTTTATTATTTTGCAACTTCTGTCCACTTGTAGTTAAATTCACCGCCGAAGTCAGTTGTTACAAGTCCTTTAATGAAAGAGCGTTGTAAGTAAGAGCGACCTTGTTGGTATAAAGGAGCGACAGCACCATCTTGTAATAAGATTTTTTCAGCTTGCTTCATTGCTTCCCAGCGACCTTTTTCATCACCAGCTAAATCAGTTTTTACTTTACGAATAAGCTCGTCGTACTCTTTGTTAGAGTATTTATCGAAGTTATAAGCACTATCTGTTGTGAATAGATCTAAGAATGTAATAGGATCCGCGAAGTCAGGGCCCCAGCCATCGATTCCAATTTCGTAATCACCACTTAATAGTAGTTTTAACTGTTGTTTACGTGGTTGAGGTTTTAAATTCACTGTTAATCCATCTAGATTCTTTTCTAATTCACCTTTTAAATATTCACCAGTTTTCTTAGCTAAAGCATTATCACTTGTTAATAGTTCAATTGTTACTTTGTCAGTACCAAGTTCTTGTTTCGCTTTTTTCCAGTTTTCTTTTGCAGATTTCACATCATCTTTGACTAGATTTCCATTCTCTTTACGGAAGTCATTACCGTCTGGACTTTTTGCGAATTTCGCAGGAACCATTCCTTCTGCTGGGATTGCACCGTTATTTAAAATTGTTTCTACGTACGCTTTTTTATTCATTGCTTCGTTAATAGCGAGGCGTGCATGTTGATTTTTTAATACTGCATTTTTCTGATTTAGTCGTAAGAATTGGATACCGACTTCAGCGCGTTCCTTGAAGTTGGAATCGTTCTTATACTTATCAACAAACTCCGCAGTTAAAGCAACACGATCAATTTGTCCTGAATCATATAAGTTAACTTCTGTAGATTTATCTTTAACGACATTGAAGTTGATTTCTTCTAGTTTTACAGTTTTAGCATCCCAATAGTTAGGGTTCTTCTTCAATTGGAAGCTTTGTTCATGTTTCCAGTTATCTAATGTGAAAGCCCCGTTGTAAATTAAATGATTCGTTTCTAAACCATATTTATCACCTTGAGATTTTAAATACTCTTCATTAATTGGTAAGAATGTTGAAAATGTTGTTAAGCTTAAGAAGTAGGGAACAGGTCGGTCCAGTTGTACTTCTAAAGTTTTATCATCAAGAGCTTTAACACCTAATTGATCGATTGCTGCTTCTTTTTGGTTTATTTGTTTCGCATTTTTTATATCAAAGAATAAGAATGCATATTCAGCAGCTGTTTCAGGGTTTACGGCACGTTGCCAAGCGAAGACAAAGTCTTTTGCTGTAACAGGAGTACCGTTTGACCATTTCGAATCACGAAGATGGAATGTATATTTTGTTTTGTCTGGACTAATGTCAACTGACTCAGCGACACCAGGGATTGGTTTATTATCTTCTCCCATTGCATACAAACCTTCAAAAACATTTCTCATTACATTCATGGATTCTCCATCCGTCGCTTTTGCAACATCCATTGTTGGAATTTCTGAAGCAAATGATAAGTTAATCGCTTGTTTATCAGGTGCTTTATCGTTCGCTTTTGCTCCGCCTGCATTATCTTTATTTCCCCCGCAAGCAGTTAGTAGTAGACTTGCCCCTAAAACAGATGCAACAACAGGTACAACTTTTTTCTTCATTGTTCTTTCCTCCCTAAATGTGTTGTTCGTAACGTCATAATGTCCATGTCTTGAAGTGTAGCTATAGAAGAAGAGAAAACCTATTATAAATATGTGTATATAGGTAATCGGGTGTTCTATATGTATATACATGTTGAACTATAATCTATCGTTATATGTTTCAACTTAGTAGACATTACATTTTGATGGTAAAATATTTTGTTTCTTTGATTATTTAGAATATTAACACTGAAAAGAACTATATGTCAATAATAAAAAGTGGAGTGTTAATTTCTTGGAATAATATATTAAAAAAGCAGATTTCCTCATATTAGGGAATCTGCTTTTAATATATTTTGCTAAAAAAACAATGGGTGTGGGTGGGAACACAATGATCTAAGTTGCATTTTATCCCGCATTAACGGGCAGTAAGATCCTCACCTCAAAATTCAGTGAAAGCAAAGAATTTAGGGGGGATCAACTGCCCGTAAAAGCCCGATTGGTGAGGGCTGATTAAAGTTTCACTTTATTTTTCAATTTTTGCCCATTTGAAGTTTAATTGACCAGCAAAGTCTACTTGCACAATGCCTTTTACAAAGGATCGCTCTAAATAAGATTCGCCTTTTTGGTAAAGAGGAGCGATAACAGAGTCTTTAAACAATATTTTTTCTGATGCTAGTAACGCTTCCCAGCGAGCTTTTTCATCACCAGCCAAGGTAGTTTTAACTTTTTCAATTGTGTCATCAAACTCTTTATTAGAGTAATGATCTAAATTGTAAGGGTTATTCGTCGTAAATAGTTCAAGGAATGTAATTGGATCAGCAAAGTCAGGGCTCCAACCGTCAATTCCAATCTCGTAGTCACCTTTTAATAAGAGTGAAACTTGTTGTTTACGTGGTTGCGGTTTTATATTTACCGTTAAGCCATCTAAATTCTTTTCTAGTTGTCCTTTTAGGAACTCACCAGTTTTCTTCTCAAGGTCACCATCACTTGTTAATAATTCTAATGTTATCTTTTCAGAACCAAGTTCTTTTTTTGCTTTCTTCCATAATTCTTGTGCAGATGTTGTATCAACTTTTGTTAAATCGCCGTTTGCAGTACGGAAGTCTTTTCCATCAGGCCCTTTTGCAAAGTTTTTCGGCACGAGACTAAAGGTTGGTGTAGAGCCATCATTTAATAACGTATTTACAAAAGATTTTCGATCAATTGTTTGATCGATTGCTTGGCGTGCAGAAACGTTTTGAAGTACTTTGTTTTGCTGATTCATACGTAAAAACTGTACCCCTACGTTCGGACGTTCTTTAAAGTTAGCATCCTTTTTATATTTATCAACGAAGTCAGATGTTAGTTTTATACGGTCTAATTGTTTGGATTCGAATAAATTTACTTCTGTTGATTTCTCTTTCACAACGTTGAAATTGATTTCTTCGAGTTTGACATTATCTTTATCCCAATAGGTAGGGTTTTTCTTAAATTTAAAGCTTTGTTCATGCTTCCAATCACTTAGTGTAAAAGCTCCGTTGTACAAGATTTTGTTATCTTCTAAAGCGTACTTATCACCTTGTGCTTTAAAGAATTCCTCGTTGATTGGTAGAAATGTTGGGAACGCCGTTAAGCTAATAAAATACGGAACAGGGCGCTCTAATTCTACTTCAAACGTATGGTCATCAACTGCTTTTATACCAAGTTGATCGGATGGGAGTTCTTTGCTATTAATTTTTTTAGCGTTTTTAATATCCAGGAATAAAAAAGCATATTCAGAAGCTGTTGCTGGATCGACAGCTCTTTGCCAAGCAAAGACAAAATCTTTCGCTGTTACAGGTGTGCCGTTCGACCATTTTGAATCTCGTAAATGGAATGTGTATTTCGTTTTATCAGCACTTACTTCATGAGATTTCGCAACGCCAGGAACAGGTTTATTACCTTCACCAAGATTGTATAAACCTTCAAATACGTTTCTCATTACTTGACCAGAATCAGTATCTGTAGCACGAGCCGTATCCATTGTTCGAATCTCAGTAGGTGAAGATAAGTTTAAAACTTGCTTACTAGGTGCCTCATCTTTTGCATTTGCTCCGCTCGCTTCGTTTTTATAACTACCGCAACCAGATAATAAAATACTTACTCCTACAACTGATGCAATACCGGGTACAAACTTCTTTTTCATTTGATTTTCCTTCTAAATAGTTAATAAGATTGGATGATGATGAGGGAAATGAAAAACAAAAAATCCCTCTTTTCGTATTGAGAAAGAGGGATTTTTACGTACAAGTTATGCACCCGTATATAAACGAAGTCCCTCATTCTATCTTTCAAGCACAAAGCTTGCAGGAAGTGGCACAGTATTCAAAATGAACCTGCTGCCGAGGTTTCAAAGGGCCAGTCCCTCCACCTCTCTTGATACAATGAGTAAACAAATAAATTTTATTGATTTTTGCGTTTCTTTGATAATTCAAAATCTTACACCTTAGATAATGAAGTGTCAATCAAATGGAATGTAGTTTAAATTTTCAGTTTTATTAAAAATAAAAAAACCACTGCATATGGCAGTGGTTTCCCTACTAGAAGTTAAAGTTATCTGGATCTGGACCAACGCGATGATTTTCATTTAAAGCTTGAATTGCTTTCATATCATCCGAGCTTAATTCAAAGTCAAAGATGTTTGCATTTTCAATAATGCGGTGCTCTTTAATAGACTTAGGGATTGTTACAACTTCATTTTGTAGATCCCAACGTAAAATAACTTGTGCAGTCGATTTATTATATTTCGTAGCGATTTCTTGTAATGTTGGGTGATTAAGTAGCTGCCCCTGCATTAATGGTGACCAAGCTTCAAGCTGGATGTTATGTTCTTTACAGAAGGCATGTAATTCTTCTTGTGCTAAACGTGGGTGGTATTCCACTTGGTTAACCATTGGTTTAATTTCTGCAATTTCAAATACGTCTTGCAAATGGTGAATATGGAAATTACTCACACCGATAGCACGAACACGACCATCTTTATAAAGCTGCTCTAAAGCTTTCCATGATTCAGTGTATTTTCCTTTTACAGGCCAATGTACTAAATATAGATCTAAATATTCTAGACCTAATTTTTCTAATGTAGTTTCAAATGCTTGTAGTGTTGACTCGTAACCTTGATCACTATTCCACACTTTTGAAGTGATGAATAACTCTTCACGAGGAATACCAGATTCTTGAATTGCCTGTCCAACGCCTTCTTCGTTTTTATATATCGCAGCAGTATCGATACTACGGTATCCATTTTTTATAGCTGCTTTTACAGAATCAATTACTTCTGTACCATCTTCAACTTTAAAAACACCCAAGCCGAACCAAGGCATTTTCACGCCGTTATGTAATGTTGTATAGTCGTTTAAACTTGTTAAAGTCATATTAATTCCCCCTAGCTTTTTTATTGGTCGCTTCAACTGCTTGTTGAATGACTTCTGAAAAATTATTTTCATATAGAACTTTTAAGCCTTCAGCCGTTGAACCTCCTGGTGTTGTTACTTGTTCGCGGAGCATAGCTGGATCCTGATTTTGCTGGAGCATAGCGGCAGAGCCAGCAATCATTTGAATGACAAGGTGTTTTGCTGTTTCCTCATCAATACCATAGCTTTTCGTTGCTTCAATTAAACCTTCAGCAAAGTGATAGAGAAAAGCGGGTGCACTACCAGTAACTGCGGTAAGTTGGTGAACTTCCTCTTCGGTACAAAACTGTGAGGTACCGATACCTTTTAAAAGAAGTTGTAACGTTTCTTGATGTGTTTCATCTACAGAATGTCCCGTCGTATATAAGGAGATAGACTTGCCAATTCCAGCAGCTGTATTTGGCATAATCCAAGCAACAGGTGTCCCTTGGGGAAGTCTTTCTTCTAGATAAGATGGTCCGATTCCGGCAGCAACTGTCACGACAAATTGATTAGTTAGAAGAGGGGATAGATCCGCTAATAGCTGTTCATGTGCGACAGGCGGCATTGCTAAAACGATTGTATCTACAGATTTAATATGCTGTTTCCAATCTGTTGTAATCGATAGATCATATTGAGTTTGTAATTGCGTTAGTTTTTCTATGTTACTTCGGTTGGAAACAATAATTTCTTCGATGTATTCTTTACTTGTTGTAAGTAGTCCAGCAAATATAGCTTCTGCCATACGACCGGCACCAATAAATAAAATTCGATGTTTATTAGGCATATCCTTTATTCCTTTCTGATGAGAATATGTTATAAAAAACGATACCATTTTTAAGAGAATTTTGTAAAAAGAAACGGCTTATCGTAAGTGGAATAGATGAGTGGCGAGTTTTACAGGAGAAAATTTATAGTAAGTATAAGAGTTATTTCTTATACTGTTGATAGGGAGTTTATTACATATCTGGGGAGAGATAAATATGGTTAGAAGTCCACTTTTTTTACTCATTTCTAGTATTATTTGCATATTAGTTGGATTCTATATCCGATCAAGTTATATTGAAATTTTCGCATCGGTTATGGGGATTATTAATGTTTGGTTACTTGCAAGGGAAAAGGTATCAAACTTTTTATTTGGGATGATTACAGTTGCGGTATTTTTGTATATTTTCACTACACAAGGCTTATACGCAATGGCAGTATTAGCAGCCTTCCAATTTATATTTAATGTGTACGGTTGGTATTACTGGATTGCGCGTAGTGGGGAGGAGAAGGTAAAACCGACAGTTCGCTTAGATTTGAAAGGATGGATTATTTATATACTTTTTATTTTAGTTGCTTGGATTGGTTGGGGATATTATCAAGTCCGTTATTTAGAATCGACAAGTCCATATTTAGATGCTTTAAACGCTGTATTAGGATTAGTAGCTCAATTTATGCTGAGCCGAAAAATCTTAGAAAATTGGCATTTATGGATTTTGTATAACATATTTAGCATTGTGATTTATATTTCAACGGGCTTATACGTCATGTTAGTATTAGCTATTATTAATCTATTTTTATGTATCGATGGCTTGCTAGAATGGAAGAAAAACCATAAAGAGCGAGAATGTGTAAATAATTATATTTAGAAAATAATTGTAATCAAAAACCCCCCTGAAGCATATACGTTTCAGGGGGGTTAAATATAGTGTGAATTTATGCTTTTGTCATACCAAGCAATACAGCGCCGCCGATAATTAAAACACTACCTAGAGCAATAAAGATTAATTGACGTTTTGTTTTCTTTTCACCTAAGAAGACAATCGCACCGAATGTTGAGATAACGATTCCAGTTTGAGATAATGGGAAGCTTGTCGCTACTCCGACACGTGGTAATGAAAGAAGTAAGAATAAGTTTCCTGTTCCCCAAAGTAAACCAGATACAGCATTACGAATTGCATATTTGTTAAATGGTTTATGTTTAGACGTCAGTACAACCGCACCAACGAACATACCAACTGCCTGTGGTAAAATAGCAGACCAACCATCGATATTATACCAACGAATAATAATTACATATACAAGATAGCCGAAAGTAGAAACAATTAAAGTAAGAAGTCCCTTTTTCAATTGTCCTGGTGGCTGTGCATTTTCTTTATCATCTAGTGATGTGAATACTACACCAATTACGATTAATAGGATTGCAATCGTTCCCAGAACAATCGTTGTAGTAGTAGTCCACTCACGAAAAGCGATAACTCCAAAGATAGAAGTTGCAACAAGTTGCATACCAGTAGAAATAGTTACAGTAGTTGAAACACCTAGTTTTTCAACTGTTTTTAATTGGTTTACTTGTCCTAAAGCCCAGAATAAACCTGAAATAAAGCCAACAATCAAGACTGTCATTGTTAAAGTTGGTTGAGTAAATACATACATAGTTGTTGCGAAGAATAGAGCACCGATTGTCATACCTACCGTTTGGCTATATGCACCACCGCCCATTTTTACGCTTACTAATAAGATGTTTCCCCATGCGATTGCAGGAAGAAGCGCTAATAAAATGTCCATTACAAGACTCCCTTCGGTTTTCTATACCAATATAATTACATATCGTTCTAACGATCGGTAATGCCCCACTAATAGAGTAGAAGATTACCGATCGCTAAAACAGGATGAAGAATTTACGATATAAATGCGTTTTCATTTCTTCATTTTTTGAAACACTTTCATATAATAACAGGAAATTACCTATTTTAGAAAGTGAATTCAAATAAAATGTATATTTAAATAAGAGTAAAAATTCAGTTATAAATCAAATCATTTTATTTTCCGGGAAATAAAAAGCAACTTTTGTCGAAAGTTGCTTTAAGAAGTAGTAATTCTTCTATTAATGAGTTGAATGCATAGTAAGAATAGAAGGGACATACTAATCGTTATGATTACAAGTGTCCAAGCTAGTTGCATATTACTCGCATCAATAGCCATATAAATCGCCGTTGGAATCGTCTGAGTTTTGCCAGGTATATTTCCTGCAAACATTAAAGTTGCACCAAATTCACCGAGTGCGCGAACAAAGCTTAAAATCATACCGCTAAGTAGTGCGGGGAATGCAAGTGGGAGTGTAACATGTAGAAAAACTTGATATTCACTTGCACCAAGATCGCGCGCGCCATCTTCAATTTGTATATTTGCGATAGAAAATCCTGTTTTTGCTGATTGGTACATGAGCGGAAATGCAACGACTGTAGAAGCAATGATAGCAGCAGTAGATGTAAACATAATGGACTGCTGAAATAATGATTCAATCCACTTTCCAATGGGACTGTTATTTCCAAAAATGATAATTAGAAAAAAGCCGATAACAGTTGGTGGAAGCACCATTGGTAATAAGAAAATAGTTTCTAGTAGTACTTTATATCGCCACGAGGAGCGCGCTAATGCTCGTCCAATAATCGTTCCTAAGATCGTAACGATTATTGTGGCGCACGCAGCTACCCGCAAGGATAGAAAGACAGGTGACAAAATTGCATCAAAGCTCATAGCGATTATGGCAGGATTGTAAATCCATATTTCTTAAAGATAGATTGTGCATCTTTTGATTGTAAATACTCATAGAATGAAGTCGCCTCTTTCTTATGCTTAGATTCCTTTATAACACCTAAAGGATAGTGGATTGGCTCATGAGAATTAGCTGCTACCGCTTCTACAATTTTTACCTTGTCTGAAACGAGAGCGTCTGTTTTATATACAATACCAGCATCAACATTACCTGTTTCTACATATGTTAACACTTGGCGAACATCTTTTGTAAATACGATTTTATTTTGAACGTCATTCCAAAGATTTTCATATGTGAGAGAAGCTTTTGCATATTTTCCTGCAGGTACAGATTCGGGTGTACCAAGTGCGATCTTCTTGATTTTCTCATCCTTTAAATCTTGAAGTTTTGTAAGAGCACTATCTTTTGGAACGACTAGAACCAGTTCATTTCCAAGAAGGTTTTTCCCTTCTTTTTCATTAATAAATCCTTTTTTAACAAGAGTTTGGAATTTATCCTCTGCTGCAGAGAAGAATAAATCAGCAGGCGCACCTTGTTCGATTTGTTGTTGAAGTGCACCAGAAGCACCGAAGTTAAAAGAAAGTTGAATAGTTGGTTCTTTCTCTTTATATTGCTTTTCAATTTCTTTTAATGCATCTTGTAAACTTGCAGCAGCTGATATAGTCAGCTCCACTGATTCTCCCTCTTTAGCAGCTGACTTTTCTTCACTTGAACAAGCTACACTGAATATAAGAAGAAAAGAAAGTATAAGTACCCCAATGGATCGTAAAGTAAATTTGTTCATAAAAAATCTCCCTTCGTTTACTAAGTTAATTATAACTAAATATAAATAATTATAACTAGTTATAATTGAATATAATTTGAACGATATAGTTGTTTTTAAAAACTAGGAGAAATATTCTTTTCTTTGTTACAATGAAGGAAGAAAGTGAGGAATCGTCTATGGATCATCATTCCTACACAACGGAAGAAGTAGCAAAGCAATTAAAAGTATCAAAATTAACTGTATATGACCTAATTAAAAAAGGAGAACTTCCATCTTATAGGGTTGGTAGACAAATGCGCATTGATGCAGCTGATTTAGAACAATATATAAAGCAAATGAAAACAGGGAAGGTACAATTTACTCCTGTAAAGAAGGACGAAATTAGTAGTTCGAATACACGCATCATTAGTGGTCAAGAACTAACGTTAGATATGTTGGCAAAGCATATAGAAAATCGATTGCCAAATTCTAATATATTGAGAGCGTATCAAGGTAGTTTAACGAGTTTAGTGAAGATGTACCAAGGAGAAGGAAGCGTCGTTAGTTTACACTTATTTGATGGTGAAACGGGTACATATAATGTTCCTTACGTAAAACGTATTTTAGTCGGACAACCATATATTATGATGAATTTATTAGCAAGAAATGTTGGGTTTTATGTGCAAAAAGGGAATCCACAAAATATAAAAACATGGGCTGATTTAGCTCAGTCATCTATACGATTTGTAAATCGAGAAAAAGGTTCTGGTATTAGGGTGTTAGTGGATGAGCAATTGCGAATTCGAAAATTAAGTAAAGAAGATATTAACGGGTATGAATGGGAAGAATCGAATCACCTTGGTGTTGCCTCGCAAGTCGCGAATGGAAAAGCTGATGTTGGGGTAGGATCAGAAAAGGTTTCGCAAATTGTGAACGTAGACTTTATTCCAATAATGAAAGAACAGTATGATTTAGTACTTCTGAAGAATAAAGAAAATGATGAACTTATTGAGGTTATAAAAGGAATTTTGCAATCTGAAGAGTTTCACAATGAATTAAAAGCAATTGGTGGATATGATATAAGTAAAACAGGCCAAATTATATATGAAACAAACTAAAAAGCTGCTTGTCTATAAGACGAGCAGCCTTTTCTATATAAAGGGGGTTGGGAAAACCAATTGTTAAACGAGACTTTGAGCAAGTGCATAAATGAATGCAGTAAGAAGAGTAGCTCCACTTGCAAGTCCGATAAAGTGAAACTTTAATCAGTGAGGGCGGGGTATCCCTCGCTGATTATTAGCCCTCACCAATCGGGCTTTTACGGGCAGTTGATCCCAAACCTAACTTCTTTGATTTCGCTGAATTTTGAAGTGGGAGTCTTACTGCCCGTTAATGCGGGATAAAGTCTGATTTGTTGAAAGTAATGTTGTTCATTATAATCTCTCCTTATTTGTTTAATGTAGTTGCAACAGCTTTTGCATCGACAAGTGCGGATAGCACCATGCCCATTGTATTGGAAAATTTGTTTGATTTCATTTTGTTCATCATGCGTATCCGCTCCTTTTCGAATTGTTGTTGCCCTGCTTTCTGTCTTAATTATATGAAATATGGCTGCCTGCAACTATCGAATTAGCTTACGGGAGGATTACACTTTTGTAAGAAAAAAAGACATTCATGTAAGAATGTCCTTCAAAGCATATTGATATGATGGTGCTCTTTAATTGTTTTTAAAAAGCTGCGCATCGAATTGGTCATGTAACTATCTTTACGGCGTATGAAAACAGTTGAAATACTGCCGTATTTCTCCGGAATTGGATGGCAGTGGACTTTACCTGCTGTAGAAAGGTGCTGCACCGCAGACTGGGGGACGAGTGTAATCCCAAGACCGAGCGCTACGCTATTTAATATAGTTTCTAATATGTTAAACTCCATAATTCTTTTTGGTAGCAAACCTTCATCTTTAAGCCATCGTTCAAGCTTGGAACGGTATCCACATCCTTGATTAAAAACGAGTAGGGGCGTCGTAGTAAATTCTTCTATATGAAAAGCTTTATTTTGTGTAACAAGCATTAATTTCTCAGTACTAACATCGTATTGTTCAATTAGTGGATGTTTAATAGGACCTGATATAAAAGCGCCATCTAATTGATGATCAAGTACTTCTCTAATAAGTTCTTCCGTTAGACCGGCTTTTAATGATAAATCGACATTTGGATAGCTTTTATAGTAAGAAGACAAGATGGTAGGTAATGTACTGACTGTTTCGACTGTACCAATTTTTAATATGCCAGATGGTGTTTCACTATCTAAAAACACTTGTTTTAGCTCTTCAACATCTTGCAAAATTTTATGAACGTAAACGAGCATCTTTCTTCCTTCAGCTGTTAAAGTCATGCCTCGCTTATGACGGTAAAAGAGAGGTGTTTTCAGCTCGTTTTCTAATTGTTTAATACGTGCGGTTACATTTGATTGTACGTAATTTAATTCCTTTGCTGCGCCGCTTACACTACCGCGGTCGGCAACGCTCTGGAAGATTTGTAAGTCTCGTAATTCCATTTTATGCTCCTCCTTGATGTTAACTATCATTATAAATGATAGTTAACATCATTTTGAATCATTTTACGTGATATATTTTTTCTTTTACAATTCTCTTTGTGCAAATAGAAAGAAGCGGGGGATTGTGGTGAGAAAAGGTCAAATGATAATAGGTGCTTTGGCATGTTTAATTGCAAGTATGTCATGGGGAGCGATGTTTCCGGTTGCTGATCATGCTCTAGAATACATAGATCCATTTTATTTTTCGTTTATTCGTTATGGAGCGGTAGCAATTGTATTGATTGCATTATTGCTAATGAAAGAAGGAAAGAAGGCATTTCGCTTAGAAGGAAGAGGAAAGTTACTCGTCTTTTTTGGAACAATGGCGTTTACTGTATATAATGTATTAATTTTTCTAGGACAAATGTTAATGGGAAAATCAGGTGTGATGGTAGCTTCTATTATGGAGGCGCTTATGCCGATGATTTCAATTTGTATTTTATGGGGATATAAAAATATAAAGCCGAAGAAGTATATGATAACGAGCATGATTATCGCGTTTGTAGGGGCTATATTTGTTATTACGAAAGGTGATATGAGTTTCTTTTTAACATTGAAAGATAACATGTTTTCGCTAGCATTTATATTTGTTGGTGTTGTAGGATGGGTAATTTATACGATGGGTGGTCAAACGTGTAGCGATTGGTCAACATTACGCTATTCTACTTTGACGTGTGTATTGGGTACAACTGTCACAGGGATTATAACTGTAGTCATTACAGTGCTTGGATATGTGTCTGTTCCAAGTATGGAAACGATTTCTATTGTGAAGTATGATTTGTTATTTATGATGACATTACCAGGTATCGTAGCACTACTTGCTTGGAACTACGGTGTGAAAATCTTATCATCCATTAATGGTATTTTATTTATTAACTTTGTGCCAATTACTACGTTAGTTATTATGATGATACAAGGGTATAAAATAACGACATTTGATATTGTAGGAACATTATTTGTTATTGCAGCGCTTATTCGTAATAATGTTTGTCAGAGAAAAGAAGAAAATATAAATAAACAAATTTTGCAAGAAAAGCAATTGCGTCAAGCTGTTTAATAGGCAACTGGAGGATTTTATATGTTAGAAAGTTTATTGTTTTTCTTTGCTGCTGGAGTTGCCTGCGAGCTTGCAGCAATTAATCGAAACGGTCGTAAAAATATTAAACAACAAGCTGAACTGATACAACTTTTAAAAGACTTGAAGGAAAGAAAAAATTTAAAAGACGACCGGGCATAGACGGTCGTCTTTTCTATTATTATTTATATAAAGGGGAAAGGGGACACAAAGTTATATAAGCGTAGCAGCGTAAATGAAAGCAGTAAGAAGAATCGAGCCGCTAGCTAGTCCTAAAAAATCTAATTTATTAAAAGTCATGTTATTCATTATAAATTCTCCTTACTTGTTTAATGTAGAAGCAACAGCTTTTGCATCGATAAGAGCGGAAAATACTATGCACATTGTATTTAAGAAATTGTTCGTTTTCATTTTGTTCATCATATAGATCCGCTCCTTTTCAAATGGTTGTTGTTACTTTCTGACTTAATTGTATAAGATAGTGGAGGGAGCCACTATCGAATTAGCTTACAAGAAAATTACACTTTTGTAAGAATTGAAATTTAACAATAAATACTTATTTTTATTACCAACTCCTAAAACTTAGTGTTATAATCGTTGTAAGAAAATGATTATACTTCGGATATTCAGAAAGGAACGAAACAAATGTATAAACCAATTACATTTTCGTTGAAATATATATTTAAAATGGCTGGGAAGGTAGAAGTACAAGGGAGAGAGAAATTACCGGAAGATGGCCCTTACGTTGTTGCGTGTACACATACAAGTTTTATGGATGTTTTAATGTTAGCGGCAGGAATGTACCCAACCCAAATTCATTACATGGCAAAAAAAGAATTGTTTGAAGGGAAATTTAAAAATTGGTTTTTTAAAAATGTAAATGCATTCCCTGTAGACCGTGCGAATCCAGGGCCAAGCACATTAAAAATTCCATCACGTTTATTAAAAGAAGGAAAAGTAGTAGGGATTTTCCCGAGTGGGACGAGGTCATCAGAAGACGTTTCACTAAAAGCTGGGGCTGTTACGATTGCAATGCGTTCTAACGTTCCGTTAATACCGGCAGCTTATGTTGGTCCATCAAGTATAAAAGAATTGATAAAAGGAAAAAAAGCGCGATTAGTTTTTGGAGACCCAATTCAAATCGATGCTGAAGAACAAATAGATCGAAAAACGGCTATGAAAATGATGACAGATGAATTAAATGCAAAGTTTGAAGAACTAAAGGAAGTTTTGCAGCCAAATCAAAAATAAGAAAAGACGATCGTGCATAGACGGTCGTCTTTTCTATTATTAGTTGAACCAATCGGGATTTTACAGGCAGTTGATCTCCCGCCTAACTTCCTCGCATTCGCCGAATTCTGAGGTGGGAGTCTTACTGCCCGTTAAAGCGGGATAAAGGGGAAAGGGGACACGAAGTTATAGTGTAGCAGCGTAAATGAAAGTAGTAAGAAGAACCGTGCCGCTAGCTAGTCCTAAAAAATCTAATTTATTAAAAGTGATGTTGTTCATAATGCATTCTCCTTACTTGTTTAATGTAGAAGCAACAGCTTTTGCATCGATAAGAGCGGAAAATATCAAGCTCATTGTATTTAAGAAATTGTTCGTTTTCATTTTGTTCATCATATAGATCCGCTCCTTTTCAAATGGTTGTTGCCCTGTTTCTGACTTAATTATATGAAATGTTGCGGAGAGTCACTATCGAATTAGCTTACAGGAAAATTACACTTTTGTAAGAAAAACGAATGAAAGTGTCATGATGAGAAGATTTGACATATGTTCATGTGATTCATTAAGTTAAAAGTAGAGGTGAGTGTATGGCTAATATTAAAGATATTGCAAAGATGGCTGGGGTTTCAGTTACGACTGTTTCGAGGGTATTAAATGATCATCCATATGTAAGTGAAGAAAAAAGGAAAGTTGTTTTAGAAATAGTTGAGAAATTGAATTACTCGCAAAATGCAAATGCTGTTCATTTATCAAAAGGGAAGACGAATATTGTTGGCGTGATTTTACCTTATATTAATCATCCGTCTTTTGATGCGATGGTGGGTGGAATGATGGAAGTTGCGTTAGCTCATAATTACAGGGTGCTTCTTTGTCAAACGAACTACAATAAAAAAGAAGAAATGAAAAGTTTACATATGTTGAAAACAAAGCAACTAGACGGTCTTATCATTTGTTCTCGTGCTAATGAGTGGGAAACTATAGAGCCTTATGCAGCGTATGGGGCGGTTATTGCTTGTGAGGATAATGATATTGAAAGCATATCGAGTGTATATACAGATCATTTTAATGCCTTTCAATTAGGGATGAGTTACCTTATTGAAAAAGGTTATAAGAAGATTGGATATTGTACGGGAAGAAAGTTAGGGCCAAGTAGTAAGAAACGTTTTGATGCTTATAAACAACAGCTACAATTAATAGATGAAGAAGTGATGGAAGATCGGATTTTCACAGAATGCTTTACGTTAGAAGATGGTGTAAGAGTTGCACATCAATTCAAGGAGATGGAGAATCCTCCTGAAGCATTAATAGTGGCAGGAGATGAGGTCGCTATTGGGATCATGACAGAAGTTGAAAAATTAGGTATTAAAGTTCCGGAGGATTTAGCGATTATTGGTTTTGATAACCAACCGATTTCTCAAGTTTTACAACTGACAACCATTGACCAAAATTTAAAGGGAATAGGTAAGACGGCTTTTGAAATGTTTTATAGGCAAGTAAGTGATGAGAGTTCTAAACAAGAAAAGATGGAAATTCCGTATAAACTTGTAGAACGCTCGACGGTTTAGTATTTATCCGTTATGTGTATAATCACATAACGGATTATTTTTTGAAATGTCTTTGACAGGAAACGCGTTTCATACTTTATAAAAGAGTTACACCGGTCTGTAATAATCCATGGATTCTTTTCAAGTGTTAAAACAATGAATAGAATTTGGAGGAATATGCATGAATGAACTTTTATTAAGTATGAAAAAATATGTAGAGGATGACGAAAAGATTTTAGCGTTTGTCGTAGGGATATTTGAAAAGGATGACTTTACTTTATGTTATCAACATGGGATTTTTGTTGCCACTACTAGACGTCTTCTATTTTACGGGAAATTTTCGTGCTATCCTGCGATATTTGAAGAGTATTCGTATTTGCATATAGATGACATAGATTTCCGTCCATATTTCGAATGTACTTGTAATCGTGAAACCATTAGAGCTAAGTATATTCAGAGTGGGAATGTGGAGCGCTTTGTCCGTACAGTTAGAGCGAATATGAATAATTAATCACCCCTTTGTTTAAACATAATATCTTGGTCTTTGTGAGGGGAAATGCGGAATAAAAACAACTTCTAAACCTCTAGGAGATAGTGATACAATGTCAAATGGGGGGAGGTATGAACTATGGTTAATCAACGTATAAAGGAAATAACACTAATTACAATTGGTTCATTATTATTCGCAATTGGTATTAATTACTTTGCAATTCCAAACCGTTTATCAGAGGGTGGAATTATTGGTTTAACGGTTGTTACGTACTATTTATTTGATTGGTCACCAGGAATTGTGAATTTTGGTTTGAATGCAATTTTATTAGCTGTAGGTTATAAATTTTTTGATAAGAAAACGATGGTTTACACAATTATAGGTATTGTGGAAACCTCTTTGTTTTTATATGTTACAGAACATATCGAATATCAAGTAAATAGTGATACGTTACTAGCAGCTTTATTTGCTGGTGTATTTGTAGGTATCGGATTAGGCTGTATGTTCAAAGCTGGAGGTACATCAGGAGGATCGGCAATTTTAGCTCGACTAGCAAATCAATATTTAGGTTGGAGCGTTGGTAAAGGCGTACTTATTATTGATATCGTTGTAATTGCGGGTTCTGTATTTATAATAGGACAAGAAAAGGCAATGTATACACTTGTAGCTGTATTTGTCGGAGCGAAAGTAATTGATTTCATCGTGGAAGGTATGGATACAAAAACAGCTGTTACAATCATTTCAAATCAACCGGATTTAATACGTGAAACTATTACAAAAAACATGACACGCGGTGTCACTGTATTAGAAGGACGCGGCGGATATACTGGTAAAAATAAAGAAGTTTTATATATCGTTATTAATAAACAAGAGCTTGTTAAGTTAAAGCAAGTTATTAGTAGAGTGGATGAAGATGCCTTCGTTGTCATTCACGATGTGCGTGATGTACTTGGCGGTGGCTTTAAAGCAAGCTAAAAGGTGAACGAGAAAATTCGTTCATCTTTTTTTTTATTCTTACAAAAATGTAAGGGTAATGTAATGGGATTGAATGGTAGATTAAATTCCTGCTCTTTAGAATGGATGTATAAGTATCCTGCAGAGGAGGAAGATCAGTATTATGAAGAAAAAAATAATTACTACTGTAATAGCTATGGTAGTGATAGTAGTAGTATTACTACCTACGAAACTTGGACCAGTTATTGATAAATATAATCCGCTTTATACGACGAAAGAATACTATACAATTGTGGATGCGATTGGTCAGCATGTCGGTGATGAATGGTATGAATATGAATTTATTGCATTTGATGAACGTGGAAGAGAACAAAAAATAAAGAAGACTGTTAAGCATATGTTAAAGAGAGATGAAGCATTAAAGGTGTACGCAAAAGGACGCTACGGCGAGGCAATTGAAGAAATTGAAGCTGTAAATATTCCTATTAAGGCGAAGAGTAAACTTTTAACGATGAGATAGCGAATTATACCCCCGCCTATTTTTTGTCGAAAATAAAAATACTAGGTAGGGGTATTTTAGGTTCGTGAAAAAGCCTTAGTCCATATGGACTAAGGCTTTTCTTATTATATAAAGGGAAAGGGGGTACATTGTAGTAGCATGAGTGAAAGGTATAAGAAGAGTCGGCTACTAGCAATGTAATTTGGTTATGTGAGTGTTCTTCTTATTTGGCTTACTTTCTAACTTTATTGTACGAAATATAGGTAAGGGAAACTATCGAATTACATTACACATAGCTTACAAACATGTAAGCCTTCTGTAATGTAATTCGATGGTTAAAATATAGTAAATTTCATATAGTGTAACTAGAAAGTCTCACTGTATCACTTTCTGTTTGTAATGTTAATGAAGAATGAAAAACCAACTAATTTTTAATAGCCCTCATCTCTATTTAGATGAGGCTCTTTTTCAAACCTTACAACATTGTAAGGTTTACGTAAGTTAATTCGATAGTAATTTTGTCATATTTTTTGCATAATAGATACAAATAGATAAAAAATAATTAGGGATATATTAAGAAGGGAGAAAACTGGGATGCGTAAAGAAGAAGTAGTGAAGTTTCCAATTAAAGATTTCTGTAGCTACTTTACTGTTGCCGTAGTATGTATTGGATTATTTGATATAATAACAAATTTAATTGTTAACTAATATAGATGATAAAACAAGAAGGAAGACCCTTTCTTGTTTTTTTTATGGGGGCATAAAGATGAAATGGATTGATAGTCATATACATGTTGATCAATATGAGAATGAAGAGAAAAGTAGATTATTTATAGATGTGGAAAACAGTAAAGAGATACAAGGTCTTATTGCAGTATCTATGAATTATCAATCATGTCTAGAAACTTTATCTTTAGCAAAGCGATATCCTTTTGTACATCCAGCAATAGGTTTTCATCCGGAGCAGCCGATTCATAAAGAGGAATGTGAGCAAATTTATAAATTAATTGAAGATCATGTAGATGAAATTGTTGCGATTGGTGAAGTGGGACTCCCATATTATTTAAGGAAAGAAGATGAAAATATTGCTATTGATCCATACATAGCGGTGTTAAAAAAGTTTGTGGAACTAGCTAGTAAATACGATTTACCAATTATATTGCATGCGGTTTATGAAGATACTGACACTGTATGTGATTTACTTGAAGAATATAAAGTTTCGCGTGCACACTTTCATTGGTTTAAAGGAAGTGAAGAGACAATGAAACGGATGATGAGGAACGGTTATTATATTTCTATCACACCGGATGTTTTACATAAGGAGAAAATTAGAAAAATCGTTTCGTATTATCCGCTTGAATATATGATGGTAGAAACAGATGGGCCGTGGGAATTTCAGAAGGATACGATGACACATCCTTATATGATAAAAGATGTATTACAAGAAATTAGTATAATAAAAAAAATATCAGTAGAGACAGTTACTGAGCAAATATATGCGAATACGGTGCGATTTTATGACTCTAATTTTTTCGCACGTCTTAATAATAAAAGAAAGACAATTATAATGAACCCAATTATAAGGAAGAACCCATATTGTTTTATATAATCAATTATGTCATTCGCACTTGTTGGTTTTTCAACGTGAATGCCGTCTTTATTAGTAGTAATATGAATATCTTTCATTTTTACTTCATTCGTTTCTTTTTGTAAATCAATCCACTCTATGTTTGGAATACTTTCTAGTTCTTTTAATACTTCTTTTAATGGTTCAACGCCCAAGTAAGGATGATAAAATGCACCGATAATTCCATCAGATAGTTTAGTGATAGATAAAGCACGTTCTTTCATTTTTGCTATAGCTTGTGGCTTACCTTCTTCAATAAAGCCAACAGTTTCAGGAATTAATTTCATCCCATGTAAAAATGACGGTGTACTTATATAAGCCGGTGAGTGCATTGATTTCCAAGTTGTATCGTTTAGTTGTATTTGTCCTACATAAGTTGAAAAATATTGTGATAGTATTTCATATCCTGTTTGAGACATTGTATAGTGCGGAGCTTCAAAGACAACTGGATATAATTTAGCTTCTACAAGCTCTGTAATCCCTTTTTCAATATGATCTTTAATATATTTTTCTTCGAAGGCTTTCCCGTTTTTTACGTATTTATTATAGTCTTCTGTAGACTGAAAATCTTTTTTGTTTTTGATTTTTCATGGTTTGGTTGGCGAATTGGTTGATCTGTTTTTACATCCCAAAATTCAAAGCCTTCGCCAGTTTCACTATCATAAAACTGATGTGTGTAACCATGCATAACGATAGAGCCACCATTATCTTGCATAAAGTGTAAAACATCGATTAATTCAGAGTTATCCTTTAAATGTACTGTTTTTCCTGTGTCTGGATCTTTGTAAACAGGGATAACGGTAATCATATAAGGGAGCTTTTTCTCTTTTAGTAATTCAGCGATTTCTTTTAATTGCTTTACATCTACAGCTGGATGAACGTCTTCAAGGCGTAAATAAGCTGAAGTTTTATTTGTTTCAGGTTTTTGTCCGAAATAAGAAAATAACATTTCACCGACGTAATGAGACATCCAATCGAAAAGGTTTGGGGTTGCAACATAATAGGATGTTCCTTGCTGAATGATTAACGGATGAGTTCCATCAGCACTCAAGGCGTAAGCAAGAGTTTTTCCTTTTGTTTCAATTTTCTTCATTAAGCGTTCTTCATGTAATTCATTTTTTAACTGGTTAGTCGGATATTCTATAGTGTGAATTCGTATATCGGTTTCTTTCGAGGTAATGAAAGAAAAACGATTAGATAATTGTTCAACATTTTGTCCTAAAACTAATATGGGACCTGAGAAGTTTTCTAGAAATTGTTTTGCTGCAATAGAAAAATCTTCTTTTTTCTCTCCGATATAAACAATATGTGTATAAGAAGATGATTCAGTACGTTCCTTTACTTCCTTTAAGCTTTTTACTGTTATATCTTTTGTAAAGTGCCCTAACTGAGTATTAAGGATTTGTACATTGTTTGTAATTTTGTTGTCTTCTGTACTATACAAAACGAGTACTTTTGATTTTGATGATGTTTGTGCAGAGGTATGTATAGGAATGAGTAGTAAAATGCTGAAAAAGATTAGTAGAGTTCTTTTCATTTATTTATTCTCCTATTATATATATAGAATTCAATTTACAATTATATACAAAAAAAAGTTATAGTCCATGTAAGTTACATTTTTGCACGTATTTACCATATGTTTTTTCGCAAAATCGGTCTAAAGCATGATGATAATATGTATAGTAATTTGCTATGATTGAAAGGTAAGAGAATGATAGAGTGTTGGTAATTGTAAAAGGAAGGCTGAAAGGGGACAAATTTCAGCGGAGAAAGAGGTAGAGGTAGTGAAGAAATTCTTTGTAGGATTTTTAGTTGTTCTTGGAGTGTATTTATATTTCCAAGGAAAGTCTGAAGGAATGGGTAAGCTAATGAATGAAACAAGCTATGTTGATTCAGAAGAAGCAAAACAGATGAAACAAATCATTATAGAGGAAGCAAAGAAAGTAAACCTTCCGGAATGGATACCTCTTACAATTGCCGAACATGAAAGTAGGTTAAATCCAAGAAGTGTTGGAGATAACGGAACTTCATTCGGATTGTTTCAATTACACCGCGGTGGTGGGCTTGCGCCAGATCATTTAACTGATGAAGAGCTGAAAGATCCACGTACAAATGCGCAAATTGCAATGCCGCATTTAATGAAAGGTTATAAGCGCGGGGTGCAAAAAGGTTTGACTGATTTTGCATTACTGAAATATATAGCGAATACATCTGGATGGCCAGGGAATTTAGGACCAGAGTGGACGGATAACAATATGAAGTATAACATCGGATTAGAGGATGTATACTATCGAAATAAAGGTGTAATCAAAGAGTAGGTTTTCTATACCTACTCTGTTTTTTTATGAATAATTTCATCCTTTTCTTGCGTGAAATACTGCGCTAGTTGTATTTTCACATCTTCTAGTTTTGTAGAAACTTGCGGTATTTTATATCCTACATACAACGGTGAAACGACAAACCTAGGAACAACTTTACAAATGATTTTCCTGTTTAAGTAATAGAAGAATAAGTTATAACTACTACATCCTTTATGGAAATCTGTCAGTATGTAACGTACAGTTTGCTGAATATAATTGGCCATTTCATCTATAAATGCAATATCTTCAATGATGATATTAAATTCAGTAAAGCCGATAATAGGACGCTCTGAAATATTGAGTTCAATGCGTTCATTTTTTTGAACAATTACCCCTTGGAAATTTGCTTCCTCAATATTTTCAAGATAGTCTACATGTTTCATTCCGATAATTTGCATATGTGCATGATGCAAACTTCCGCCTGAAAATGGACCATGATTTTTGTATAAAATCACAGAAGTGAATTCTTCATTTTCCTGTAAGTTTAACCAATGGAGAATAGAGAAGCGAATTAGTTTTCTCATATGTTCTTCTGTATATGTTGCGATATGGTCTTCGCAATTATCTGTTTCGATTAGCACGGTTTGAAAGGTATCCTTTAATGTAGGAAATTTATTTTTTAACCAAATAATAGAGCCCTCAGTTGCTAAAATATCCGTTAAATTTTCTCTGTCACAAAAAGGACATGCAGCGCTTCTGTTCCGAATGCTTTCTGGTTTTTGTTTACCGATATCGTTTAAAAAATATAGTTGTTGTGTATCCATTTGTATATGCCCCTTTAAAATATATGTAAAAATCCCGCTTAATACATTCGGGAAAAGGAGAAGGAAATCCTTTAAAGGGAATAGGGAAAAATAAAAGACAAGATATCCTCATTGCAATAGGGTACCTTGTCTTTTATTTTTTCTTTAATAGTGTGTATGGATAATACAGAGCATTTTCATTTTGTTTCTTTTTTCTATTTTTTATTGTGTATAAGGCAATTGCTGTACTTGCGATTACAATAATGGCTTTCTTCATATTCATATACCC
Source organism: Bacillus sp. TH50 (assembly GCF_016650565.1). Lineage (NCBI taxonomy): Bacteria > Bacillati > Bacillota > Bacilli > Caryophanales > Bacillaceae > Bacillus > Bacillus sp. TH50. The sequence continues at coordinate 121,341 of NZ_JAEKFM010000004.1, forward strand.
CTTTTTATTGTTGGTTTAATTCTTGGCTAACTGCTTTCGCATCAACTAAAGCATGTAAGATCATTTTTACCATGTTCATCATAGTTCTTTCCTCCCTTTTATAGTTCGTTTAGTTCTTTTACAACTGCTTGTCCGTTCACTAATACCTCAAAGATTGCTTTTACGATTTCTTTCATCATGATTGTTTCCTCCTTGTTTTTGTCTCTCTTGTTTATATCTTTATTGTATAGGGAGGCATCTTTTCGTACTATCGCTTTCCATTACGTGAACATAACAGTTTTGTAAGATTTGATGTCACTTATTGAAATGTTTAGTCTATCTTCATTATTTTCAGAAAAATGACTATTCAAACATAAATCGGGGAAGTATAATAAAGAAGTAAGTATTAAATTCCGTACGAAAGGAGTGAATGAGATGAAATGTTCTTTAGCTACGCGCGCAAAATTTTTAGATTATATCTATATTTGTCGTGCGATTTTTCATGATGCAGTTGTTAACGGGATACGTATGCCCTTTTTTAACAATTGCATAGTAGCTATTGAACGATAGAAGTCTCTTCACCCATTTTTGATAAACGTGTGAAAAGGGAGCTATTTGGCTTCCTTTTTCTATGACAAAAACCATGGGGAATGTTTCTTTCCCATGGTTTTTTATATTGAAAGGAGTACGGAAAATGACAATTTGTAGTGTAAATAATGTAAAGAAATCTTTTGGTGGAAACATCATATTTGAAAATATATCGCTTGAAATAAAGAATGGAGAACGTATTGGATTAGTTGGTCGTAACGGTAGTGGGAAGACAACTATCTTTCAGCTTTTAACAGGAATTGAGGGTTTGGATGCAGGGGCTATTCATGTGAAGAAAGGTACGCGCATTGGTCATGTAGCACAAATTCCAAAATTTAATAATGAAATGAATGTATATGATGTATTAAGCTCCGCTTTTAAAAAGGAAAAAGAGTTGGAGATAGAAATGCATGCTTTAGAAAAAAATATGGCGGAAGAACAGGAATCATCTGCTTTACAAAAATTGATGGAGAGATACGGAGTAATTCAAGAAAGGTACGCGTTTCTCGGTGGTTATGAAATAGAAGCGAATATTATGAAGGTAGCAAATGGTCTACAGGTGACGGAACTATTTCGAAGGTCATTTATGGAGATAAGTGGTGGAGAACAAACAAAAGTAAGCCTTGCGTATATGCTATTGCAGAAACCAGATCTACTTTTGTTAGATGAACCAACAAATCATTTGGACTTATTTGCAGTCGAGTGGTTAGAGCAATTTCTAAAAGAATATACAGGAACAGTTATGGTCATTTCGCATGATCGCTATTTCCTTGATGAAGTTGTAACGAAAATTTTTGATTTAGAAGATGGAGAAATTCACGTATATCATACGAACTATTCACAGTTTGTTGAGGAAAAGGAAGAAAGGCTGCTTCAAGAATTTCAAGCGTATCAAGAACAGCAAAAGAAAATAAAGAAAATGAAAGAAGCAATTAAGCGCTTGCGAGAATGGGCAAATCAAGCGAATCCGCCGAATGAAGGATTGCATAAGAGAGCCAGAAATATGGAACGTGCATTAGAGCGCATAGAGAAACTAAAGAGACCCATTTTGGATAGAAAACAGATGGGACTTCAGTTTGAAGGGCAAGAGAGAAGCGGGAAAGATGTTGTTGTAATGAAAGAAGTGAGTAAAGGATTTGATGAACGATCTTTATTCGAGAAAGTAAATTTGCATATTCGTTTTCAGGAGCGCGCAGCTATCGTTGGACGTAATGGTACAGGAAAGACTACGTTATTAAAACTATTACTAAAAGAAATGCAGCAAGATGCTGGAGAAATTCGGATTGGTAGTAGTGTGAAAATCGGTTATTTATCGCAACATGCGTACGGGAATATGAAGAACAATGTATTGGAAGCTTTCAGAGATTGCGTGGCTGTAACAGAGGGGGAAGCAAGACATATATTAGCTCGTTTCTTATTTTATGGTCCAGCTGTTTTTAAGAAAGTAACACAACTTAGCGGTGGGGAAAAAATGAGGTTAAGGCTCGCGCAACTTATGTATCAAGATGTTAACTTTCTTATTTTAGATGAACCGACGAATCATCTTGATATTGAATCAAGGGAAGTTTTAGAGGAGGCCCTTGAACAATATAATGGGACGATTTTAGCTGTTTCACATGATCGTTATTTCTTAAATAAATTGTTTGAAAAGACATATTGGATTGATGAGCACAAATTATTTGAGTTTGCAGGGAACTATGCATGGGCTCGTCAAAAGTGGGAAGAAAGAATTGAGAAACAAGTAGTAAAACAGAAGCAGCAACAGCAAGGGAATAAAGCGTTAGAAGTAATGCCTATAAAAAAGAAGAAGTCTAGGGATTTAGAGGCAGTTGAAAATGAGTTAATGCATATAGAAGAAGATATATATGCACTCGAATGTAAAATGGAACATGTAGTTGATGTTGAAATGCTTGAACAATTATATGAAGAAAAAACGAAAAAAGAGTTTTTACGAGCGGAGTTATATAATGAGTTAGAGAATATTGTGGAGTAAAAAGTAGAAAGCTAATTCCTTTCAGTTTTGCTGAAGGGATTAGCTTTCTTTTTTATCCCGCTATTTGCAGGGCAGTAAGACTCCCACCTCAAAATTAGGTTGGAGCAAAGAAGTTAGGTGGGAGCCCTGCTGCCCGTAAACACCCGATTGGTGAGGGTTAATAATCGGCGGGGGATGAACAAAACCCCCACCGATTAAAGTTTAACTTTATAATAATATTTTACGTAAGGGATAAATAAAAAATGTGTTTCACGTGAAACAGTAATTTTGATAAATTTATGTTACGCAATTTTCATCCAGCAAAAATTCCATATCGAAATTGAAGAACTGGTAAAGAGAAAAATAAATGTTATCAAAAGCTTTTTCAATAATAGTAATTACAGAAGTGTAGGCTAATTATTTCCCGAGACATAAGTATGCGTGATAGAGACTCATGGTTGAAAGTAAAAAAAGAAAGCAGAGTTACAGCTTTACGCGCTGAACTCTGCTTTCTTTTTGTGTGGTATCTTCCCTTGTTGAAATTATAATAGCGATCCCGAGCATAATAAAAAAAGCTAAAAAGAGGACGAACTTTGGGAAGAAAGGGAATAGTAATAACGCCCCGACTATTATGATTGTTAATAATACATAGTGCAGGACATATTGGAATAGGTTGTCCATATTTTCGCCCCCTTCTTGGTAGTTAATTGTTATTATTCTATGCGGGGCTATTAGGTAATAGAAGGTGTTTTTTATTTTTTGAAAGACATCAATTAGCAAGGATTGACATAACTAGTGAAAAGGAATAATCTTGAAATTAATTCACACTATTTTTATAGGTAAAGTAAAGATAGTTGCAGAATTGGCGTTATGTTACCACTTAATAAAAAAACAGGAAAGTAAGGGTGAGAATTATGCGAAAGGTTTTTAAAGGGTTACTTTTTACGTTTCTTAGTACATCGCTTTTATTAGCAGGATGTGCTCAAGAAGAGACAAGTACAAATGAAGCAACAAAGATGCCGAAAGTAAAAGATGAGTTTATTAAAGCGAGTGACAAAGCAAAAAGTCCAGCAAAGGCAAAAGAAAGAAAGGATACCTTTGTAGTGGGAATGCCGAGCCCTGGCGGGATATTCCTTCCGCATTTTATGGAAAATGGGTGGGACGGTAATATAACACAAGCTATCTTTGCTCCTCTCGTTGGATTGGATAAGGAGGGGAAACCAATTCCAATTCTAGCGAAGAAATGGGATATTTCGGAGGATCAGCTTACATATACGTTTCATTTGAAAGATGATTTAAAGTTTAGTGATAGTTCACCGTTAACAGCGGATGACGTAGCATTTACATTAACTGTACTACATGATCCAACTTATAGTGGTGCAACGGACATAAGCCAAACAGCAATAAAGGGTGGGCAAGCATATAAAGAAGGAAAGGCTACATCTATTGAGGGGATTCAAGTCATCGATCCGAAAACAATTACGATTACAACTGAAAAGGTAAATGCCCAAACATTATCGTTAATTGGTGGAGAAGTTATATCAAAAGCTTATTACGGTAAAGAATATAAGCAAGGGAATTTAGAGTATTTAAAAGAGTTATATGGAAAACCGATGGGAGCAGGAGCTTATAAACTAGATAAATATATTCCAGGTCAAGAAGTTCGCTTTGTAGCAAATGAAAATTATTTTGAAGGTAAACCGAAGATTGAGCACTTTATTTATAAAATCACAAAAGGTGATACGAAGCTGCAACAATTTCAAGCGGGCGAAGTAGATTATGATGGCTTCACGACAAATGCGGAGACGATTGAACAATTAAAAGAGTTAGGCTTTGCTAATGTTAATGTGTATACGGGAAGTTCGTACGGTTACATTAAAATGAATTATAAGAAGTCATACTTTAAAGATAAACGTGTACGCCAAGCGTTTATTTATGGATTAGAGCGTCAAAAGGTCATTGATACATATTTCCAAGGATACGCTTCACTCGTTAATGTACCAATTACACCAGTTTCGTGGGCGTATACAGAAGAAGGAATCAATAAATACGAATATAATTTAGAAAAGGCGAAGAAATTGCTCGATGAAGCTGGGTGGAAAGCTGGATCAGATGGTATTCGTGAAAAAGATGGCCAAAAATTGAAGGTAAGTTATTTTGCTTCTTCTGCAAGTAAAATCAATGATGTGATGATCCCCGTTATGAAGGAGGATTATAAAAAGATTGGGGTAGATTTCAATCCTGAATACATGGACTTTAATACGATGATTTCCAAGGTAATTAAAGGAGATTATGATTTAGCGATGGTCTCCACACCGATGATTGATGATCCGAGCGGAACAATTGAGGAGTTTGTTTCGACAAGTAAGCGTAATTATGATGGATATCATAATCCGAAAGTAGATGAATTAGCTAAGCAGGCATTAGAAACATTGGATATTGAAAAACGAAAAGAAATCTATAAAAAACTATATCAAGAGTTAAGTGAAGATCCACCTGTTATTTTCTTAAACAATAGTAAAGTCGTGTCTGCACATAATGCACGAATTCAAGGATTACAAGAAGATAATTATAATGGTATTTTGTTAAGTTTACCTAAATTGAATATTGCTCAATAATTTTCGGGGAATTATCGAAATATTTATATAGAAATAATTGACAAAATATACTGAAAGATATAAGCTAATAACCATAAAGTCTACCGGAAAGGTCGGAATAAGATTGTTACCCCTCAAAAACAACTATTTTTTTATAACTAAAACCGACTTTTCCGATTGGCTATAAAATGTTGCTGTGGGAGGCATACATTAGGCAAGCAGTTCATAAGGTGTAATTATTAAAAAAAAGTTAGGGTGGGGACAATGAAGAAAAAGACAAAAAAATGGGCTGGTGTATTTTCGGTATTACTGAGTAGTTCGCTTGTGTTATCTGCTTGTGGGGGACAGGAGGATACGGCTTCTACAGAACCAGTAAAACAGCAAGATTTAAAAAATATAAAAGTTGAAAATATTGCTGCGACAGATAAGACGAAAATACCAGATAAAGCGAAGAATAGAAAAGATACGTTAGTAGTTGGTATTAGTAAACCGGGCGGCGTATTTTTACCATATTTCCAACAAAATGGTTGGGATGGAAACGTCACTTCAGTTATTTTTGCATCTCTTGTATCTACAGATAAACAAGGAAAACCAACTCCAGAATTAGCTGAGAAGTGGGATATTTCCTCTGATCAGTTAACATATACATTCCATTTACGTAAAGATTTGAAATTTAGCGATGGTTCACCATTAACAGCAGATGATGTAGCGTTCACATTGACGCTTTTACATGATAAGGCATATGAGGGTGACAAAGACATTTCTCAATATGCTGTTAAAGGTGGTAAAGAATATAAAGAAGGAAAAGCAACTTCAATTGAAGGTATTCAAGTTGTTGATCCGCAGACAATTAAAATTACAACTGAAAAAGTTAATTCACAGGCACTAACAGCCTTAGGTGGAGAGGTATTATCAAAAGCTTATTATGGAAAAGATTATAAACAAAATACAAGCTTAGATTACTTAAAAGCGTTATATGAAAAACCGATAGCTGCGGGTCCATATAAATTTGAAAAGTATATCCCAGGGCAAGAAGTGCGATTTGTAGCAAATGAAAATTATTATGCGGGTAAACCAAAAATTCCAAACTTCATTTATAAAATTACTTCTGGTGATACGAAGCTTCAATTATTCCAAACAGGTGAGGTTGACTACACTGGCCTAGGTACTGGTGACGAAGTTCTTGAACAGGCTAAGGCTTTAGAATTTGCAAATATCCAAATCGAAACAGCAGCGTCATTTAGCTATATTTATATGAATAATAATAAGCCGTACTTAAAGGATAAAAAGGTTCGACAAGCACTTATTTACGGATTAGATCGTAAAAAATATGTTGATACAGCATTGAAAGGATACGGTACGGTAGCTAATGTACCAATTCATCCAACTTCTTGGGCTTATACGGAAGAAGGAGTTAATAAATATGAATACGACAAAGAAAAAGCGAAAAAATTATTAGATGAAGCAGGATGGAAAGTTGGTTCGGATGGAATTCGTGAAAAAGATGGTCAAAAATTAAAGCTTTCTTATTTCGGCCCAAGTTCGGCTAAAGATAGCGATTTATTAATTCCGATTGCAAAAGAGAATTATAAAGAAATAGGTGTAGAATTTAACCCTGAATTTATGGACTTTAATACTATGCTTTCGAAGGTAAACAAAGGTGATTATGATTTAGCTTCTGTTTCGACACCAATTACAAGTGATCCGAGTGAAACAGCTGGTGAATATTTGTCGGGTGTCAATGAGAAGAGTCTTGGTTATAAAAATGCAAAAGTAGATGAGTTAATTCAAAAGGGTATTGAAACGGTAGATATTGAAAAACGTAAACCAATCTATAAAGAACTGTATAAAGAATTAAGTGATGATCCACCAGTAATTCTATTAAACTATCGTAGAACAATTACTGGTTATAACGGGAATATAAAAGGAATTGACCCTGAAAAATACAATAGTATTAGTGCAAACTTACCAGCTCTATCTATCGAAAAATAACGAGAAGAATGTATAAGTAGAAGACATTTTTTCATTCGGCAAGTAGTGTGCCGCTTTGAAAAAATGTTCTTCTATTTTAAGCATAAGATTGGAGAGAAAAAGGGTGAAAACATATATCATTCGTAGGCTGTTACAAATGATTCCTACACTGTTGGGGACATCGATTATTATCTTCTTCCTGTTCGCACTTCTTCCAGGAGATTATATTGATTCAAACCCGAAGATTACACCGGAAAGAGCAGCTGAACTTAGGGAATTGTATGGATTGAATAAACCAATTGTTGAGCGATATTTTCACTGGCTAGGTAATGCATTGCAGGGGGACTTTGGTTTTTCTCTTCAATATCAAGAATCTGTAACGTCATTATTAAATAAATTTATATGGAATTCGTTTATTGTTGCGATTATTGCATTGTTCTTTATTTGGCTAATTGCACTTATTATCGGTGTGTTTTCAGCGACAAAGCAACATTCTTTATTCGATAAGCTTGTAACAATTGGTGTATTTGCAGCGATGTCATTTCCTTCATTCTTTATCGGTTTGTTTTTAATTAAAGTGTTTGCGGTTGACTTTAAGCTGTTACCGATAGGCGGGATGATTGATGTTGGGAGTAATTCAACTGGGCTTGCTTACGGAATAGAAGTTGCAAAGCATATGGTTTTACCCGTATTTATTTTAACTCTTCTTGGAGTTGGCTCATTAACTCGTTATTTTAGAACGAGTATGTTAGAGGTTGTACGGCAAGATTACATTCGAACGGCTAGAGCAAAAGGTTTAAAGGAGAAGACCGTTATTTATAAACATGCATTAAAAAATGCAATTTTGCCGGCTATTACATTGCTTGCATTTGAATTACCAGGGTTGTTTTCAGGGGCAATTATTATAGAACAAATTTTCAACTGGCCAGGTATCGGTAATATTCAATTAGAAGCATTAAATTTTCGTGATTATACGGTATTAATGGCATTTACGATGTTTCTTTCGTGTTTGACAATTGTTTCAAACTTTTTAGCGGATATTGTATATGCAGTTGTTGATCCACGTATTCGGTTGAAGTAAGGGGGGGAAAGAGATGGAAACTGTTACAGCAACTACGGAAAAAAAAGAAAAAAAGAAAAGAAGGAATGAATCATCGCCGTGGAGGCAAGCTTTTAAAAGGATAAAGAAAAATAAAATGGCACTTATAGGATTTTACGCATTAGTTTTTATGTTTTTATTTTGTTTTATTGGTCCATTCTTTTCACCGTATGCATCAGGAAAAATACAAGTTACGCTAATTAACAAACCACCTAGTTTTTCTCATTGGCTTGGCACAGATCAATTAGGAAGAGACATTTTAACGAGGCTTATGCAAGCAGGACGGATTTCATTAACAATTGGCTTAGCCTCAATGGTGTTATCCGTTATACTAGGTGCTTTATTAGGAGCGATTGCAGGTTTCTACCGTGGTATCGTCGATAATATTATAATGCGTCTTGCGGATATTTTAATGTCGATGCCAGGATTACCGTTACTTATTATAATGGGAGCTATTTTATCAGAATGGAAAGTACCATCTGATTATCGTCTTTATGTCATTATGATCATTTTAAGTTTAGTAGGTTGGCCAGGACTTGCACGCCTCGTACGAGGTCAAATTTTATCGCTGCGAGAACAATCGTTTATGCAAGCTGCTGATGTACTCGGGATAAACGATTACCGGAAAATTGTATATCATTTAATCCCAAATGTTCTGCCGATATTAATTGTTGTATCCACATTAGGTGTTGCAGGTTCTATTTTAGGAGAGTCTGCACTAAGTTACCTAGGACTTGGCGTTGTCCCGCCTACACCATCGTGGGGAAATATGATTAGTGCAGCAAACTCATTAATCGATTTCCAAAAGCGTCCGTGGTTATGGATCCCGCCTGGTTTTGCAATCTTTATAACAGTTGTATCAATTAATATACTTGGCGATGCACTTCGTGATGCATTAGATCCAAAGATGAAGCGGTAGGTGAGAAAGCATGAGTAGAGCGGTAGTAGAGCTAAAGGATTTACAAACACACTTTCAGACGGAAGAAGGTACAGTAAAGGCTGTCAATCATGTTAGCTTTTCAGTTCGAGAAGGTGAAACAGTTTGTGTAGTAGGCGAATCAGGTTGCGGGAAAAGTGTAACGGCTTTATCTATTATGGGACTTATTGCTGAATCTGGCGGCATCGTTGGTGGTGATATTCTTTATGAAGGAAAAAGTCTTTTAGGAATGAAAGAGAAAGAACTTCGTAGTTTAAGAGGAAATGATATCGCCATGATTTTCCAGGAACCGATGACATCGCTTAATCCGGTCTTTACTGTTGGAGAGCAAATTGTTGAGACGTTAAGAGAGCATGAACTACTTAGCAAAAACGAAGCATACAAAAAAGCAATTGAATTAATTCGTAAAGTTGGTATTGCTCGTGCTGATGAAATTGTCCATTCTTATCCGCACGAATTAAGCGGTGGTATGTTACAACGTATTATGATTGCTATTGCACTTAGTTGTAATCCAAAGTTATTAATTGCAGATGAACCGACAACAGCTCTAGACGTTACGATTCAAGCGCAAATATTAGACTTACTAAGACAAGTAAAAGAGGAATTTAAAACGTCCATTTTATTAATTACACATGATCTAGGTGTTGTAGCAGAAATGGCCGATTATGTTGTCGTTATGTATGGCGGGAAAGTTATTGAAGAGGCACCGGTACTAGAAATATTTCAAAATCCGAAACATCCATATACGCAAGGGTTGCTAAAATCAAAACCAGTAATGGGGAAACGAACAGATAAACTTTATTCTATTCCAGGGCAAGTTCCAAATTTAGTTGGCTTAGATGAGTTTTGCTACTTTAGTGGCCGCTGTGAACATTGCATGGAAATATGCAAAAATGAAGCGCCAAATCTTAATGTGCATGACGAGGATCATAAAGTAGCTTGTTGGTTATATGAGGAGCGTGCTGGGCAATGAGTGAACCATTATTAGAAGTGAAGAACTTAAAAACGTATTTTCCGATTAAGGGCGGCGTATTTAGTAGAACGATTGGACATGTGAAAGCGGTAGATGGGGTAAGCTTTACAATTGATAAAGGAGAAGTGTTTGGTCTTGTAGGAGAGTCTGGAAGTGGGAAAACGACGATAGGAAAAACAATTCTCCGTCTCGTTCAAAAAACAGAAGGTGAAGTGAAATTTAAAGGTCAAGATGTTCATGCTTTATCAAAAGAAGAGCTGAGAAAGCATCGTCCTAATATGCAGCTCGTTTTTCAAGATCCATTTAGCTCATTAAATCCAAGAATGAGAATTGGAGAAGCGCTTGGTGAGCCAATGTTGGCTCACGGACTAGCGACGAAAGAAAATGTCCGTGAAAAGGTGATAGAAGTATTGGAGTTATGTGGTTTAGCGCCGTATCATATTGACAGGTACCCTCATGAGTTTTCCGGTGGGCAACGTCAACGTATCGTTATTGCAAGGGCAATGGTATTAGATCCAGAATTTATTGTAGCTGATGAGCCTGTTGCGGCATTAGATGTATCTATTCAAGCGCAAATCATTAATTTGTTTAGTGAATTACAGGAGAAAAAGGGATTATCCTATTTATTCATTTCACATGATTTAAGTGTTGTGGAGCACTTATGTACGAAAATTGGAATTATGTATTTAGGAACTATTGTGGAAACAGCATCACGTGATGAGTTATTTGCGAATCCGCTTCATCCATATACAAAAGCATTGTTATCAGCAGTGCCAATACCGGATCCAACGGTTAAGCGAGAACGGATTATTTTAGAAGGGGATATTCCAAGTCCTGCAAATCCACCATCAGGTTGCCGTTTTCATACACGTTGCCCCGTTGCTACAGATATTTGTAAAACGAATGTACCAGAATTCCGTAATGTGGGTGAAGATCATTTTGTTGCTTGTCATCATGTGTAAAAGAAAAGGACTCTTTCTGGTCTTATCCCTGTCAAGTAGACAATATTAAAAAGACTAAGCAGCCATCGAGATTCGATATTCTATCGGAGCTCGGTGGTTGAGTCGTTTTTGGAACCGTTTATAGTTATAAAAATAAATATACTCTTCAATTGCTTGTATTAAATCTGCTTCTGTTTTAAAATGATTCAAATACAACATTTCCGATTTAAAATGGGAGAAAAATGACTCAATACAGGCATTATCATGGCAGTTTCCTTTGCGAGAGTGGCTGCCAATGATACCTAAACCTAAAAGTCGTTTGTTGTAGGCGTGAGATGTGTACTGGAATCCCTGATCTGAATGGAGAATGGTTCCACGCACATCTCTTTTTTGTGCCAACATTTCAATTGTATCTAATACAAGTTCATTATCGTTGCGCTTGGATATTTTCCAAGAAACAACTTCGTTATTATAAATATCTTGTACAACAGAAAGATACCGAAATCCCTCTTGGAATCGTAGGTAAGTAATATCTGTAACAAGCGCTTCATTTTGTTGGCGATCTTTGAATTCACGGTTTAAAACATTCGGAAAAACATTGGAATAGTTCCCTTTAAAGAAGCGACGCTTCTTTCGAATAATAGATTGAATGTTGAGCTCGCTCATTAAGCGATATACTTTTTTGTGATTTATAAAGTATCCCTCTTCCTGTAAAGCGATTTTCATACGTGGATAACCATATTCCTTGTGCCTTACATGAATAGATTGTATTACTTTTTTTAATCGTTTCTCGGATTCTAGTCGTATGTTTTTCATACTTTTTGTATGAATCCACTTATAGTAACTTGAACGATGTACACCCGCAAATTTCGTAAGCCATATAACTGGATATTTCCCCTTTAATGATTCAATGATATGATATCTCACCGTATATTTTAGTGCACCTCCATTTACAGATTCGGATACTGCTTTTTTAAATATTCAACCTGTGCCTTATAGTAGTCACGTTCCTCTTCAATCGTCTTAAAATGAACGCGTTTGCCTTTTAGAGGATTTGATATACCTTTCATTCCACCATTTTTTCCACGAGTATCTGTAATTTCACCAGATTCTTTATATTTTTTCACCCAATTTTTTAGTTGTGTAGAGCTTCTAATCTGATATTTTTCTTTTATCATATTATAACTTCCTTCTCCGTTTAAATAACTTTGAACAGCCGTTAACTTTAATTCTTCTGAATATGTAATAAATGTTGAACCTTTTTTAGTCATGAAAAATCCCCTCCAAGTAATAGTGTAACATCCATGTATGTATGTACATGGTCTTTTTACACCGTCTACTTAAAGGGGATAATATCATTCAAAATGTGAAAGAGTCCTTTTTTTACCCCGCATTAACTGCCCGTAAAAGCCCGATTGGTTCAACTAATAATCAGAGGAACCCCGCCTCTGATTAAAGTTTCACTTTATTTACTAGATGAAGTTTGTTTCAATACAAATTGCTCGATTGCATGAGCAACACCATGTTCATTGTTTGTTAATGTTACAACGTCACATAGTTTTTTGACATCTTCTTCGGCATTTCCCATTGCAACTGATAAGCCAGCTACTTGTAACATTGGCACATCATTAAAGTTATCGCCGATTGCAACAGTATCTTCAATTGGTATATTGAAATAAGCTGCCATTTCTTGCAAACCATTGCCTTTATGGCCATGCTTATCCATAATTTCTACATTAGTAGGAGCTGATGCCGTAACTGAAATATCCGTATCTTCTTGTAAAGTTTGCAATAGCTGCGAACGATGAGCAGCATTAAATGTCAAAATAAAGAATTTAGATATTTCTAATTCTGGATTATTTACGACATCTTCGATTTTTTGGAAATCAGTAATTAAGTTTGATTTCTTTTGTTTTTCTGTAATTCTTTCAAGTTCCTCAAGTGTAACATCTAGTGTATGCTTATTTTCTTCGAATGCCTGCATAACTTGATTTTGCCATGTATAAGGAGAGTAAACCCCTTTATTTGTGTACAACTTATATGGAAAACCTTCAGATTCTAGTAATTTTGCAAGCTTGTATACTTTATCATTTTGTAAACAACGCGAGTTAATTACTTTTCCGTCTACATAAACAATTGCCCCATTGCTTGCTCCAACTGGAAGAGATAGTTTATATTCTTCCAATAATTTCAAAGCATCCTCTTTCGCGCGGCCAGAACAAATCATTACAATATGACCAGCCTCTTTTGCGGTTTGGATAGCTTGTAAGTTCTCTTTGGAGATTTCAAGATTAGATGATAGTAGTGTACCATCCATATCTAGTGCGATTAATTTCAAAATGACCACCTCTTTGTTTCCATTATACATAGTTATATAGAGGAAACATATAAACTTATCTTGGAAAGATAGTATTTTATCCCGCATTAATTTCTAGTAAAAGTGCGATTGGTGAGGGGAATAATTAGTAGGGAATGGAACTCTCGTTGATTAAAGTTTCACTTTGGTTTTTAACAAAATAGAGATGAATAATATTATATTTCGCTTTATGACCTTAATGTTACACTAGTGTTACAAATATGATTGTAGTAGAAAACGCATTAAAACAAGGTTTTTGAGTGTTAATTTAAAAAAACGTAAAAAAAGTGTAATAAAATTTACGTAATTATATTGCAACGTAATAATAGTTATGTTACATTAGTGTTACAAACGTTACGTAATTAATTTCAATGTAACGTTAACATGAAAACTATGAACTAATCATTTCTTAGTAATTACATATAGATAACTTATAAAAAAGGAGAATGAATGATATGAACAACGAGCAAGTATTACAAGTAACAAAAGGTGACTTCTTAGGATCAGCAAGCGGAGCAGTAGTATTAACAGCATTAATCGTATTTCTATCAAGCGTATTAGTATAATAGAAGTTTTGTAACAAAAATAAGAGAAGGGAGAATGAAAATTATGAACAACGAGCAAGTATTACAAGTAACAAAAGGTGACTTCGTAGGATCAGCAAGTGGAGCGGTAGTATTAACAGCATTAATCGTATTTCTATCAAGCGTATTAGTATAATAGAAGTTTTGTAACAAAAGATAAATGAAGGGAGAATGAAAGATATGAAAGAGCAAGTATTACAAGTAACAAAAGGTGACTTCGTAGGATCAGCAAGTGGAGCAGTAGTATTAACAGCATTAATCGTATTTCTATCAAGCGTATTAGTATAATAGAAGTTTTGTAACAAAAGATAAATGAAGGGAGAATGAAAGATATGAAAGAGCAAGTATTACAAGTAACAAAAGGTGATTTCTTAGGATCAGCAAGCGGAGCAGTAGTATTAACAGCATTAATCGTATTTCTATCAAGCGTATTAGTATAATAAAAGTTTTAAATTGTACAAAATGAAAGGAGAATGAGGAATATGAACAGTGAACAAGTGTTACAAGTAACAAAAACAGATTTATTAGGATCATTAGGCGGAGCGGTAATATTAACATCATTTATTCTATTCCTTGCAAATATATTAGTATGAAAAATATAAATACAATCATTCAAAAAAAATAAAGACTCTAACGTATTAGTAAGTAGTTAATATGTTGGAGTCTTTTTTGTTTTCCTCTCATATATACCTTCAAGTATTAATATTTTCCCCTTACTTTAAAGAGAAAAAAGTCGAATTTTATATGTAAGAAAAAAAGAGGAATTTGACAGAAAAGATAGAAAATTTTAAAGGTCGGAAATTGTTAGCTTGCTAACTAATTTCTATTAATTGATGTTGGAAGCGATTTCGGTTGGTTTTAAGTATGGACCATTTAATCTATTTACAGGGGGATGAAGATATTATGAAACAAAAATCTATGGATACGCTAGCTGCACAAATGGAGGACTTTTTTCCGGTACGTGATGTAGATCATTTGGAATTTTACGTAGGGAATGCAAAGCAATCAAGTTATTATCTTGCGAGAGCGTTTGGATTCAAAATTGTAGCTTATTCTGGATTAGAAACAGGAAACCGTGAAAAGGTATCTTATGTTCTTGTGCAAAAAAATATGCGTTTTGTTGTGTCGGGAGCTTTAAGTAGTGATAGTCGTATTGCAGAGTTTGTAAAGACTCATGGTGATGGAGTGAAAGATGTGGCTTTACTTGTTGATGATGTTGATAAAGCATACTCTGAAGCTGTAAAACGTGGCGCTGTTGCGATTGCTCCTCCTGAAGAGTTAACAGATGAGGAAGGTACCTTGAAGAAAGCGGTTATTGGTACGTATGGTGATACAATTCATACGCTTGTAGAGCGTAAAAATTATAAAGGAACATTCATGCCAGGATTTCAAAAGGTAGAGTTCAATATTCCATTTGAAGAATCCGGTTTAATTGCTGTAGACCATGTAGTTGGTAACGTTGAGAAAATGGAAGAGTGGGTTAGTTATTATGAGAATGTTATGGGCTTTAAACAAATGATCCATTTCGACGATGACGATATTAGCACAGAGTATTCGGCATTAATGTCAAAAGTTATGACGAATGGAAGTCGTATTAAGTTTCCAATTAATGAACCAGCAGACGGAAAAAGAAAGTCACAAATTCAAGAATATCTAGAGTTCTATAACGGAGCGGGTGTACAGCATCTTGCTTTATTAACAAGTGATATTGTAAAAACAATTGAAGTGCTTCGTGCAAATGGCGTGGAGTTTTTAGATACGCCAGATACGTATTACGATGAGTTAACTGCACGTGTTGGGAAAATTGATGAAGAAATTGATAGATTAAAAGAATTGAAGATTCTAGTAGACCGTGACGAAGAAGGTTATTTATTACAAATCTTTACGAAACCAATTGTAGATCGTCCAACTCTATTTATTGAAATCATCCAACGTAAAGGTTCTCGTGGATTTGGCGAAGGGAACTTTAAAGCTTTATTCGAATCAATTGAAAGAGAACAAGAGCGTCGCGGAAATTTATAAAATTTGTATCCACCAGCAAGAGTTCCTTTGTTGGTGGAAATTTCATTTTCATAGGGAGGAATCACGATGAAATTTGTTACATTTCGTCTCCCATCGAAAGAAATGCGAGCTGGATGGCTTGAAGGTGACAAAGTAATCGATATGAATCTTGCGAGTGATGGACAATTACCTTCTTCTATGTTCGCCTTTTTAGAGAAAGCAGATGAGTATGTAGAAGTATTGCGTAATATTAAGAATCCTGAAAAGGGTATATATTCCTTAGAGGAAGTTCAATTAGCAGCGGCAATTCCTAATCCGAGTAGCATTCGAGATTTTTATGCATTTGAGCAGCATGTAAAAACAGCTCGCGGGAGAAGAGGGCTAGATGTTGTGCCTGAATGGTATGATATCCCGGTTTTTTATTTTACGAACCACCGTGCTGTTATTGGACCAGATGATTTTGTTATTGGTCCGAAGAAGTCTAAAAAGCTTGATTATGAGTTAGAGATTGCTTGCGTAATTGGGAAAGAGGGACGAAACATTTCTCGTGAACAAGCAGAGGAATATATTTTTGGTTACTGCATTATGAACGACTGGAGTGCAAGGGACTTACAAGCAACAGAAATGAAAGTGGGACTCGGTCCAGCGAAAGGAAAAGATTTTGCAACTTCATTAGGAGCGTATCTCGTTACGAAAGAGGAATTAGACGTTTATCGTAACGGTGATCGTTATGATTTAGAGATGACTGCTCATGTAAATGGAAAGATATTATCAAAGGGAAACTTCCAAGATATTTACTATACATTTGCTGAAATGATTGAACGTGCTTCGGAAGACGTTACGTTATATCCAGGAGATGTGATTGGTTCTGGGACAGTAGGAACAGGATGTATTTTAGAACTTGGTACAGAAGAGTGGCTACAAGATGGAGATGTTGTAGAGCTGTCGATTACTGGTTTAGGTACGTTACGTAATACGGTCAAAAAAGACATGAAAGCAGGTGATGGGCATGTTTTATCGTCACATGGGGGAGCTACCTCATAAACGACATGTACAATTTCGTAAAAAAGATGGATCGCTTTATCGTGAGCAGGTAATGGGGACAAAAGGTTTCTCTGGTACCCAGTCTATTTTGTATCATCATTATATGCCAACAGAAGTAGGGCACGCGGCATTATCGCATTCTTGTCAGTTACAGTATGAAGAGGATGCCCTTCTTGCTCATCGCCACTTCCGTACGAAAGAAAATAAAAAAACTGGTGATGCAGTAAGCGGAAGAAACTTTATGCTTGGGAATGAGGATTTATTAATTGGAGTAGTGAGTCCAACAGAAAAAATGGATTATTTTTACCGTAATGGTGATGGCGATGAAATGTTATTTGTTCATTATGGAACAGGAAAAATTGAAACGATGTTTGGAACGATTCACTATAGAAAAGGTGATTATGTAACAATTCCAATTGGAACGATTTATCGTGTTATTCCAGATGAGGGAGAGACTAAGTTTCTTGTTGTAGAGGCAAATAGCCAAATTACAACACCAAGTCGCTATCGCAATGAATATGGGCAATTGTTAGAACATAGTCCGTTTTGTGAAAGAGATATGCGTGGACCGGAGAAATTGGAGACATATGATGAAAAAGGTGAGTTTGTCGTAATGACAAAGTCGAGAGGTTATATGCACAAGCATGTGTTAGGGCACCATCCGTTAGATGTTGTTGGGTGGGATGGTTATTTATATCCGTGGGTCTTTAATGTGGAGGATTTTGAACCAATTACAGGTCGTATTCATCAGCCACCACCAGTACATCAAACATTCGAAGGGCATAATTTCGTCATTTGCTCTTTCGTACCGCGTTTATACGATTATCATCCAGAATCTATTCCGGCACCATATTATCATAGTAATGTGAATAGTGATGAAGTACTGTACTATGTAGAAGGTAACTTTATGAGCCGAAAAGGTGTAGAAGAAGGTTCTATTACGCTTCATCCAAGCGGGATCCCGCATGGGCCACATCCAGGGAAAACAGAAGCGAGTATAGGGAAGAAAGAGACACTTGAACTGGCCGTTATGATAGATACATTCCGTCCGCTTCGTATTGTAAAACAAGCACATGAGACGGAAGATGAAAAATATATGTATAGCTGGATTGAAGAGGGTTCATATACTGTGAAATAAGTAAAAAGAGGCATGCTCACTACGGGAGCATGCCTCTTTTATGGAATCGACATGTATAATAATACCAAAAAAAGTTATGAAAATATATATAGATATGATTGTCTGAATCTTTTTATCGAAAGGATGATAAGAGTATAGTATGCATCTCGATAGTTTTCTGTTTATTTCGACAAAAGTATTGACTAAAAAACATACCGTGGGTAAAATGAAAAAAAGTAAATTAAATTTTCAGAAAACTAAAAACATGGAGGAGCACAGTATGAAGCAAATTTTTCAAAAGAAGCCGATTTCAACGTTACTGCAAGAAAGTAAACAAAAGACATTATCGAGAACGTTAGGGGCACTTGATTTAACAATGCTTGGAATCGGAGCAATTGTTGGAACTGGTATTTTTGTTCTTACTGGCGTTGTAGCAGCGAAACATTCTGGACCAGCTATTATATTATCATTTGCTATAGCTGCATTAGCTTGTGCCTTTGCTGCATTTTGTTACGCTGAATTTGCTTCTTCAGTTCCTGTCTCAGGGAGTGTTTACACGTACACGTATGCGACGATGGGAGAAGTATTTGCATTCTTAATTGGATGGGATTTAATGCTCGAGTATTTATTAGCCACATCTGCTGTAGCCAATGGATGGTCAGCGTATTTGCAATCGTTATTAAAGGGATTTGGGATTCATATTCCCACCATTCTCTCCTCGGCCCCTGGTGCTGGAAAGGGTGGAATAATTGATTTACCTGCAGTTTTAATTATTCTAGTTATGACGGTCCTTTTATCTAGAGGTGTTCGTGAAAGTGCACGTGTAAATAATATAATGGTATTTATTAAACTAGCAGTTGTTCTCATTTTTATCTTCGCCGGATTTAATTATGTAAAACCTGAAAATTGGACACCTTTTATGCCATTTGGGTTAGATGGTGTAATGGCTGGAGCAGCTACAGTTTTCTTCGCATTCATTGGATTTGATGCTGTATCAACAGCCGCAGAAGAAGTGAAGCGCCCACAACGCGATTTGCCGATTGGAATTATTGCATCGTTACTAGTTTGTACGGTTCTTTACATTGTTGTTTCACTTATTTTGACAGGGATTGTTCCATACGGTCAGTTGAATATATCAGATCCAGTTGCTTTCGCACTTCAATTTATTGGACAAGATAGTTTGGCGGGAGTGATATCAGTAGGAGCAATTACAGGAATTACAACTGTAATGCTAGTTATGATGTATGGGCAAGTTCGTGTTTCATATGCAATGAGCAGAGATGGATTGTTACCGAAGCGTCTTGCTAAAGTTCATCCGAAATTTAAAACACCATTTTTAAATACATGGACAACAGGTATTATTGCAGCACTTATTTCAGGATTAATAGATTTAAATGTTTTAGCACATCTTGTAAATATGGGAACTTTGTCAGCATTTGCACTTGTAGCTGTTGCTGTCATTGTGATGAGACGAACTCATCCTGATTTACCAAGGGCGTTTAAGGCGCCGCTCGTACCATTTTTACCAGCATTAACAGTTATCTTTTGCTTATATTTGATGCTTCAATTATCAGCGACAGCTTGGATTAGTTTTGGTGTTTGGATGGTTATCGGTATAGTAGTTTATTTCGCCTATAGTAGAAAGCGTAGTGTTTTAAATAATAGTAAAAAAGAAGAAGATGTAGCAAATTTATAAGTGGAAAAATCCATTCTAATTCTGTTAGGATGGATTTTTTATTTTGAAAATTTACATTTTTCTGAATTTGTTATAAGATAATTGTTGGCGAACTAAAGGGGTGAAAATGTGAAAAATACATGGCGTGAGCTAAGAGAGATGGATCGTAACGTATGGATTCGATTTATCGGTGAGACATTGAACGGAATTGCGATGATGATGTTAATGCCTTTTTTTGCACTATATTTAAAAGATAAGGTAGATTCTTTATTACAAGTTGGAATCATTATGGCGCTTTCTCCAATAGCTGCAAGTTTTGGTTCGCTTATAGGCGGAAGAATAGCTGATATATATGGAAGAAAGCCAATTATGATATTTTCAATGGCGAGTAATGCATTACTAATGCTCGGTTTTTTATTTATAGAAGGGTTTATTCCATATGCCATTTTATCTATTTTTTTAGGGTTAAGTAATTCGCTATTTCACCCAGCGGCATCAGCGATGGTTGCAGATGTGACGGCGCCAGAAAAAAGAACAGAGGCATATGGTTTATTGCGAATGGGACACAATATTGGTGCTGCAATTGGACCGATAATGGGAGCATCAGTAGTTGTTTTATCAAAGAACCTCGTGTTTATTATTGCTTCATCCGCTATGTTGTTTTATGCGCTACTAGTGTTAGTACTTATTAAAGAAACAATGCCAAAAATTACGGATATGACGGAAAAAAATAAAGAGAAGGAATCCGGAGCAGTTTGGAAAATTTTAATGAGAGATAAGGCGTTAATGATTTATTTGTTAGCGGGGATCATTATTTCTATGGGGTTTTCTCAAACAGAAGGCATGTTACCGCTTCACTTTGATAACGAAATGAAGGATATTTTTGGAGTCAACAATCCATACCCATATTTAATGGCATTAAATGGTCTATTAGTTGTTTTATTTCAATTTCAAATTTCAAAATGGGCGACAGATAAACCTGTTGGAAAGACGATGTTATACGGTGCGTGTTTGTTCGGAATTGGTTTGTTTTTTATAGGATGGTTACCGAAGTGGTTTGGAGAATATGATACAAATGCTACAATTATTTTAATGACGTTAATGTTTGTTTATGCCATATATACGTTAGGCGAGATGATTATGTCGCCTGTACAGATGACGTTTGTAGCGAATTTGGCCCCTGAGCATTTGAGAGGAACCTATATGGGGGCGGCGAGTTTGCAGTGGATTACAGGAAGTGCATTCGGTCCACTTCTTGGTGGTTTTCTATTGGATCGTTTGCTTGGTCACTACTTATTTACAATTTTAAGTGTAGGGTGTGTAGTTGCAGGCTTTGTATATGTTTCTTTAGATCGTCTTGTTGAGCAGAGGCAAAAAGATACGCCTACAAAACAGTCTTCTTAATAAAATGAAACTTTAATCAATGTTTTTTCACCCTCCACAAATGGTAGGGTAATATAGATGACATACACACAAAGTGGATTTTTACATATTTTAGGTACATAACTAGATTAGATAGCAATTTTTCTCTAAAGTTTAATTTTGTTTAGGTGTGTAGAAATTAAAGAAAAAAGTGTAGAAAACCAATAAGTGGTGTCTTTTAATTATTTGTGGAAGTTACATTTTATTTCAAATAGGAACTACCTATTTTTATAAAAAGTGCTAAAATAGAAAAATGAAAACAATTGGTTAGGGTGATTTCAGTGACAAAAATTAAATTAGGTTTATTATACGGTGGAAAATCAGCTGAGCATCAAGTTTCGTTACAAACGGCTCTTGCTGCTATTAAAGCATTAAATCAAGATAAATTCGAGATTCATCCAATTTATATTACAGAACAAGGCCAATGGATGCGTGGAGAGCGTATTGAAGGCGAAGTAACAAATGTTGAGGCATTACAAATGAGTGGGGAAGAGAATACAATCTCTCCTGTATCATTAAGTACAGAAATTATCCCAACTGCAACTTCTAAACAAGAAGATGCAATTGATGTTATTTTCCCATTATTACATGGACCGAATGGTGAAGATGGAACAGTACAAGGGTTATTAGAATTACTAAACATTCCATATGTAGGTAACGGTGTATTAGCATCATCTGCTGGTATGGATAAAGTTGTTATGAAAAATATCTTTGCAGAAGCTGGATTGAAACAAGCGAAATATGCATCTTTCATTCGTAGCGCATGGGAAAAAGATCGTGAAACAGCGTATGAAAAAGTAGAAGAAGTATTAGGATATCCTTGCTTCGTAAAACCAGCAAACCTTGGTTCAAGTGTTGGTATTAATAAGTGTAATGATCGTGAAGAGCTTGAGAATGCATTCGAAGAGGCATTCCAATTTGACCGTAAAATTATTGTAGAAGAAAATATTGTAGGTCGTGAAGTAGAAGTTGGTGTATTAGGTAATGATGAGCCGAAATGTTCAGTTGTAGGTGAAATTGTACCGAAAAAAGATTTTTATGATTACAAATCGAAATACATCGATGGTGATACAGCGTTAATTATTCCAGCTGAAATGACAGAGGAAGAGTCTAATGTAATTAAGCGAGATGCAATTATCGCATTCCAATCATTAGATGGTTCGGGCTTAACACGAGCTGATTTCTTCTTAACGAAAGATGGAGAAGTATATATTAACGAAGTAAACACAATGCCAGGATTCACGCCGTTTAGTATGTTCCCTCTATTATGGCAACATACAGGGTTACCGTATCCGGAATTAATTGAAGAGCTAATTCGCTTAGCGATTGAGCGTCACGAAGAAAAACAAAAAATTAAATATACAATCTAACAAAAAAGGAGGAAGCACTATTCGAAGGAATAGTGCTTCCTCTATGTAAGGAGTGTTTTCATGATAAATCGAACGTTAAAACAAGTAGAGCAGATGATAAATGGTACTGGATTAGCAGAGCGGTATGAGGGAATTACTATACAAGGAGTGTCTATTGATACGAGGAAAATTGAAAAAGGAAATTTATATGTTCCAATTCAAGGTGAACGTTTCGATGGACATGCTTTTGTAGACAAAGCTGTTGAAAATGGGGCGATTGCTACATTATGGATGAAAGATGTAGAAAACCCACCTGAAAATCTTCCGGTTATTTTTGTAGAAGATACACTAGCAGCATTGCAAATGTTAGCGAAAAACTATCGTGATCAATTGGATGTAAAAGTTGTTGGTGTAACGGGTAGTAATGGTAAAACATCTACGAAAGATATTGTAACAAGTATTCTTGCGACTAAATTTAAAGTTCAAAAAACAGAAGGTAATTTCAACAACCACATCGGTTTACCTCTTACTATTTTAAATTTAGAGGAAAATACAGAAGTAGCTGTATTAGAAATGGGCATGTCAAGCCGAGGAGAAATTGAATTTCTATCTAAGTTAGCTCGTCCTAATGCAGCTATTATCACGAACATTGGTGAGGCACACTTAATGGATTTAGGCTCTCGTGAGGCGATTGCTGAAGCGAAGTTAGAAATTGTTACAGGTTTACAAAAGGGTGGCGTGTTCGTATATAATGGAGATGAGCCGCTATTAACGAATCGTGTTCCAGAAATGAATTTAGCAGCTGAAACAGTTACATTTGGTGATGCGAGAGCAAATGATTACTATCCAACTACTGTAACATTGCAGGCTACTGGGACACACTTTAAGATGAACAGGGATGAAACTTTGTCATTCTATTTGCCAGTACTAGGAAAGCATAATGTATATAATACGCTTGCTTCAATGGCAATTGCAAAACATTTTGGTGTAACGTGGGAAGAAATGAAAAAAGGTTTAGTAACACTTCAAATGACAGGTATGCGTATGGAAATTGTAAAAACAGATAGTGGTTTAACAATTATCAATGATGCTTATAATGCTAGTCCAACAGCTATGGAAGCTGCGTTCCACCTAATGAATGGTTTAGATGGATTTGCTAAAAAAATTGTTGTACTTGGTGATATGTTAGAACTTGGAAATCAAGAAGTGCAATTTCATTATGAAGTAGGTAAATTAATTGATCCAGCAAAGATCTCATATGTATTCACATATGGTAGATTAGGGGCTCAAATTGCTGAAGGTGCAAAAATTAATTTCCCTAAAGACCGTGTAAAAGCGTATGATAGTAAAGAAGAGTTAATAAAAGAGTTGCAAGCAGTAGTTGATGCAAAAGATGTTGTGCTAGTAAAAGCGTCTCGCGGTATGAAATTAGAAGAAGTAATTACGATGTTGAAATAATTGGTGTATATAAATAGGGATGATAGCCACGAAAATAGTGGAAACTTATAATAAGCGCTTACAGTAAATGATAAAAAAATAAAAGTAAAGAAAAAAGCTCTGAATATGAAATAAGGTAACAGTTGGGGTTTGCTTTTTACACCTACAAAACTTATAATTGATAAAGTGTAATAACGTTTAGAAGTATTTTCGTGAAGAATATACGCCCGGTTATACGTCAGTATTCAGGAAAAGGGCTTTTCCGCAAGTTCGGAAAACGCCTTTTTTTAAATGATAAGTATAGGATAGAAAAGGAGAAGTAACATTGACAACATTTCGAGAATTAGGATTAAGTGAGTCTTTACTACAATCTGTTGAAAGTATGGGTTTTGAAGAGGCTACGCCGATTCAAGCTGAAACAATTCCACATGCATTGCAAGGTAAGGATATTATTGGGCAAGCGCAAACAGGTACAGGGAAAACAGCAGCATTCGGATTACCACTATTAGATAAAGTGGATACAAATAAAGATGCAGTTCAAGGTATTGTTATCGCGCCAACGCGCGAATTAGCAATTCAAGTTGGAGAAGAGCTATACAAACTTGGTAAACATAAACGTGTTCGTATTCTACCAATTTATGGTGGTCAAGATATTAACCGCCAAATTCGTGCTCTAAAAAAACACCCACACATTATTGTTGGTACGCCGGGTCGTATTTTAGATCATATTAACCGTAAAACACTTCGCCTGCAAAACGTAGAGACAGTTGTTCTTGACGAAGCAGATGAAATGTTAAACATGGGCTTCATTGAAGATATTGAAGCGATTTTAACAGATGTACCAGAAACACATCAAACATTATTATTCTCAGCGACAATGCCAGACCCAATCCGTCGCATTGCTGAGCGTTTCATGACTGAGCCTCAACATATTAAAGTAAAAGCAAAAGAAGTAACAATGCCAAACATTCAGCAGTTCTATTTAGAAGTGCAAGAAAAGAAAAAGTTTGACGTGTTAACACGCTTACTAGATATTCAATCTCCAGAGCTTGCAATCATATTCGGTCGTACAAAGCGTCGTGTTGATGAATTATCAGAAGCATTAAATTTACGTGGTTATGCAGCAGAAGGTATTCATGGTGACTTAACACAAGCAAAACGTATGTCTGTATTACGTAAATTTAAAGAAGGTGCTATCGAAGTTCTTGTTGCAACAGACGTTGCTGCACGTGGTCTTGATATTTCAGGCGTAACACACGTATACAACTTCGATATCCCGCAAGATCCAGAATCATACGTTCACCGTATCGGTCGTACTGGCCGTGCCGGTAAAAAAGGTATTGCAATGTTATTTGTAACACCACGTGAATCAGGACAATTAAAAAATATCGAGCGTACAACAAAACGTAAGGTTGATCGTATGGAAGCACCGACACTTGACGAGGCATTAGAAGGTCAACAACGTTTAATCGCTGAAAAACTTCAAAGCACAATTGAAAGTGATAACTTATCATACTACAAGCGTATTGCAGAAGAAATGTTAGAAGAGAATGACTCTGTAACAGTAGTAGCTGCTGCTTTAAAAATGATGACAAAAGAGCCGGATACAACTCCGATCGCTTTAACATCAGAACCACCAGTTGTTTCAAGAGGTGGCGGTGGCGGTTCTAAAAAACGCGGTGGTAACGGAAGTGGATACCGTGATGGTAACCGTAATCGTAGTCGTGATGGACGCGGCGGTGGCGATGGTCGTAACCGTGATCGCAATCGTGATGGACGTGGAAGCGGAAGTGGCGATGGTCGTAACCGTGATCGTAATCGTGATGGCGGTAGCCGTGATGCTGGTAGCCGTGATGGCAACCGTGGTCGTAAAGGTGAAGGTCGCCCTGGATCTTCAAATGGACGCGGCGAAAGAAAACATCATAGCCGTCCACAAGCTTAATAAAAAAGAGAATGCCCTTTGCCGGCATTCTCTTTTTTTATTTCTATAATTGTGCATACTACATAGTAACTCGTATAGGAATGAGGTGCTATATGCTTGTAAGACTTGGGTATGTTGCGATGAGTGTACATTTGAAGAATGCTTCTCCATCTCAAACGATGACGTATGCACAGTTTCAGCGGATTGATGATCGAGAGGCTGCGATTCGTAAACTTGAAAGAATCGCTAATTCGAATTTGGAAAATTGCTTACGGTTATTAAAACATAATAAAGGGCATGATATATCTTTCTTTCGACTTAGTTCCAAGCTTATTCCTTTAGCGAATCATGAGGAGTTGTTAGATTGGAACTATATTCGTCCGTTAAAAGAAAATCTGAAAGAATTAGGTGAATATGCAATTCGTATGAATATGCGAATTGACTTCCATCCAGATCACTTTGTTGTACTAAATTCACCTGAGGAGAGTATTTTCAAACAATCTGTAAAGACATTGCAGATGCACAAAAAATTGTTAAAGGGTATGGGAATTGAACATAAGCAACGATGTGTATTACATGTGGGAGGAGGTTATAAAGATAAGGAGCTTGCATTAGAACGCTTTATAGAAAATTGGTCAACTGTTCCAAGAGGTATTCAAGAGATGATTATATTAGAAAATGATGACACGACCTTTTCTTTAGAAGAAACATTGTATTTAGGTGAGAAATTAGACATTCCAGTCGTGTTTGATTTGCACCATCATATGATGAATAATGACCAGGAAGATTGGCATGAAGATTGGGCGCGTGTTGTACATACGTGGGAATCGTCTTTGTTACCGGTTAAAATGCACATCTCCAGTCCTAGAGATGGAAAAAACCCGAGAGCACATGCAGATTTTATTGATGTAGATACTTTCTTATCTTTTTTGAAAAAGATAAAGGGGAGTGTTCCGCGAATTGATTGTATGATTGAGGCGAAGAAAAAGGACGAGTCTTTATTTCAACTAATGAGAGAGTTAAGTAAACAAACAGATGTGGAAATTATCGATGGTGCGAGCTTCTATATTAAATAAGCTCTGCGCCATCGTTTTTTTTTGTCCCGCTATTTGTGGGCAGTAAGACTCCCGCCTCAAAATTCGGCGAATTGCGAGGGAGTTAGGTGGGAGTCGGGCTGCCCGTAAAAGCCCGATTGGTGCGGGCTAATAATCAGTGGGGGATGGAACCCCCCACTGATTAAAGTTTCACTTTATTAAAAAAGGGGTGCACATGCCGCCGATGATCAGTCCTGTTAAATGGCTTATAGGATTGGCAGAGGGATTAAAGAAAGTAAATAGTAGTAATATAAGTATCATTATTGAAAAAATAGCGATGTCTCTTGGTTTTGAAGAACAATATCGACTATACAATAAAAATAATTGGGCGCCTAGTAATCCGAAAATACCACCAGATGCTCCGGCGTGAATATATTCAAGAGGCATAATAATATAAGAAGAAATATTCCCGAGAATGCCAGAAAGGAAAAAAATAATGATGAAAGAAAAGTGTCCTAGTTGTTTTTCGATGGAAGAACCAAATACGAATAAACAAATACTATTAGAAAGGAAATGTTGTAAGTCTACGTGTACAAGTAAGGAAGTTATGACACGCCACCATTCTCCTTTAGCGATATATTCATTGTAGGCTGCCAGGTGAAAGAGGGAAAAGTCGCTCAATATAATCATGACTAATTGTATAAGAAGTAAAGAAATGATAATCGGTTGTAAGGAAATGCGAGTGGATGGTATTAGCATGTTGTTAGTATCACTCCTTTTGCATCAGAAAGATTCTCTGTTATTCTTACAATATGAATGAAGAAAGCTAAATAGAAGAAGGGGATTTTGAAATGATTGTAGGGATTGGAATCGATATTATCGAGTTAAATCGAATTGAAAAAATGCTAGATGGAAAGCTTAAATTTATGGAACGTATTTTAACTGAAAGAGAACGTGGTGTTGCCGAGGGGCTGAAAGGAAGTCGTCTTACAGAATTTGTAGCTGGAAGATTTGCAGCAAAAGAGGCGTATTCTAAAGCGGTAGGGACCGGTATTGGGAAAGAAGTGAGTTTTTTAGATATTGAAGTAAGGAATGATGATAGAGGTAAGCCGATTATCATTACAAATACAGAGCATATTGTTCATTTATCAATTAGTCATAGTAAAGAATTTGCCGTTGCTCAAGTTGTTTTGGAAAGCTCGTCACGCTAGTCTGCATATTTTATATCTTTGTCTCATATATTTGAGGTAGCGATAAGGAAGGCATATCTTCCATTCATTTATAGGGGCAAAGGGGCTGAAGTGATGAAAAGGCGTCTGTTTTTAGTTCTTGTCGGTTTATTGACCGTTTTTGTGTTGGCGGGTTGTATGGAAAAGAAACAGGAAGATGTTGTGAGAGATTTAGAAACGAAAGTTAAAAGTATGAAGAGTTATCAAGCTGAAGCGAAATTATCTATTAAAACAGGAAATGAACCTCAAGAGTACAATGTAGAAATTTGGCATAAAGAACCTTCGTATTATCGTGTGAATTTGCAGAATGCGAAAAAGGATCAGAGTCAAATTATTTTAAGGAATGATGAAGGTGTATTTGTATTAACACCGGCACTTAATAAGAGTTTCCGTTTTCAAAGTGATTGGCCGCAAAATAGTAGCCAGGCTTATTTATATGAATCACTTGTAAGAGATATTTTGCAAGATAAGAAAAATCTCTCTTTCGAGAAAACAGATAAGTATTATGTGTTTAAAACAAAAACAAATTATCAACATCAAAATATGTTGCCGAAACAAGAAATTAAGCTGAATAAAAGTGATTTAACACCAGTTTCTGTGAAACTGATGGATAATGATCAAAATGTCCTTGTAAAAGTAGATTTCACTAAAGTAAAGTTTGATGCAAAGTTTGATAAAGGTGCATTTGATACGAAACAAAATATGTCTAGAGCACAAGTGGATGTTCAGACGGCAGCGAAAGAAGACAAACCGTTTGCTATTTTGTATCCACGTGATACACCGCAAGGTATGACTTTGAAAGAGGAAGAAGAGTTGAAGACAGACAGTGGCAAGCGTGCAATACTCACATACACTGGAAGTAAGAAATCCTTTACTTTAATACAAGAAAAGTCAAAAGTTGCAGAGGCCTCATCGGCGGTAAGTGTAAGTGGAGAGCCGGTTGATCTTGGTTTCACGATTGGTGCATTGACGAAAGACTCTGTAACGTGGTCACATAACGGAGTAGAATATATGCTCGTGTCTAAAGGTTTAGAGACGAATGAGTTGTTGATGGTTGCTCGTTCGGTTACAGCGAAGCAGGTGAAGTAAACTTCTTAGACGTGGTGATATATGTGCACCACGTCTTTTCTTAGTTTGAAGGTGGATTTCATAAAAGAAGCATATAAAAGAATAAGCTTCGCATATCGTGTATAAGGAAGTGTATTTATGGAAGAAGCACCGTTTTACCGTGACACGTGGGTGGAAGTGGATTTAGATGCGATCTATAACAATGTTACACATATTAAAGAGTACATTCCAAGTGATGTAGAGATTTTTGCTGTAGTTAAAGCGAATGCATATGGGCACGATTATGTACCGGTGGCTAAAACTGCATTAGAAGCAGGAGCAACAAGATTAGCAGTTGCTTTTTTAGATGAAGCTTTAGTGCTTCGGAGGGCTGGTATTACTGCACCGATTTTAGTATTAGGTCCTTCCCCACCCCGTGATGTAAATGTAGCTGCTGAAAATGATGTAGCATTAACTGTTTTTCAAAAAGAATGGGTGGAAGAAGCGATAAAGCTCTGGGATGGTTCATCAATAATGAAATTCCATATTAATTTTGATAGTGGTATGGGGAGAATCGGAATACGTGAACGAAAAGAATTAAAAGGGTTCTTAAAGAGTTTAGAAGGTGCGCCATTTTTAGAGTTAGAAGGAGTATATACGCATTTTGCAACAGCGGATGAGGTTGAGACTTCTTACTTTGATAAGCAATATAATACATTTTTGCAGCAGTTACGTTGGTTGAAAGAATTTGGAGTGAATCCTAAATTTGTCCATACGGCCAATAGTGCCGCAACGTTAAGGTTTCAAGGGATTACATTTAATGCGGTGCGAATTGGTATTGCGATGTATGGATTATCCCCATCTGTAGAAATACGTCCTTTTTTACCATTTAAATTGGAACCGGCGTTGTCACTTCACACGAAAGTTGCTCATATTAAGCAAGTGATTAAAGGAGATGGGATTAGTTATAATGTCACATACCGAACGAGAACTGAAGAATGGATTGCGACAGTTGCAATTGGATATGGAGATGGCTGGCTTAGAAGATTGCAAGGGTTTAAGGTACTTGTAAACGGTGAAAGAGTACCGATTGTAGGGCGAGTGACAATGGATCAATTCATGATACATCTTCCTTGTGAAGTGCCACTTGGTACGAAAGTTACACTCATTGGGAGACAAGGTGATGAGTATATTAGTGCTACCGAGGTTGCTGAATATTCCGGGACTATTAATTATGAAATTATCGCAACGATAAGCTTCCGTGTACCGAGAATATTTATACGACACGGTAAAGTTGTAGAAGTAATCAATTATTTGAACGATATATAGAAGAAGGTATTATTACTCAGCATCTCGTCATTTGGAGGAGTTTCACTAATAAAGAATAGGTTCTTTTTCGCTGGGGAGCTTCTTTTTATACTTGTTATTAATATAAGTAGCAATGAAATATTACTGAAGGATTGCTTTATTTCTTGTTTGAAAGAGATAAAAAGTAAAAGAAGATGAATGTTTTATTTATGAATTGGAAAACATAAGCAAGGAATAAGGAAGTCTTTGCAACAGGCTCCATACAATGGTATTATTACAATAGGTGTCATATATATATTTGGGTGTGTAGTTGACGGTGGAGGTGTATTTTTGTGTCCGAATCAAGTGTAACTACTGAAATCGTGGTTCGGTTGCCAAAGCAAATGGTAACGGAATTGGACGGAATTGGAAAACAAGAGAATAAGAATCGCCATGAACTAATTTGCCAGGCAACACAACTGTTATTGCGTCAACATAAGACGAAGAAACGCTACCAACATGAATCAATGCGACGTGGGTACATTGAAATGGGAAAAATTAATCTTGGTATTGCATCTGAAGCTTTCTTAGCAGAGTATGAAGCAGCTCATACAGTAGAACGCTTAGTTAGCGGGGGGTAATATTTTGATTGTAAAACGCGGCGACGTGTATTTTGCAGACCTTTCCCCAGTTGTTGGTTCTGAGCAAGGAGGCGTTCGTCCGGTTCTTGTCATTCAAAATGACATCGGAAATCGTTTTAGTCCGACTGTGATTGTAGCGGCTATTACTGCACAGATTCAAAAAGCGAAATTACCCACTCATGTGGAAATTGATGCGAAAAAGTACGGTTTTGAGAGGGATTCTGTTATTTTACTTGAGCAGATTCGAACAATCGATAAGCAACGCTTAACGGACAAAATCACTCATTTGGATGAAGTGATGATGAGTCGTGTAGATGAAGCGTTACAAATTAGTTTAGGACTAATAGATTTTTAAATCGGCAGTTTAAGTTGCTCTCTTTACAGGGCAACTTTTTTTTATTATAGAGGAGGTTACGGTTGGATATGGAAATGGTAGATAATCGACAAGGGTTAATGAAAATGTTAGTGAAAGAATTAGGCTTTACAGAAAAGCAAGTTCGTCATGTTATTCAATTAACAGAAGAAGGTAACACAGTTCCATTTATCGCTCGTTACCGAAAAGAATGGACAGGGTCTCTTGATGAGGTGCAAATTCGTGCAATCTTAGAAAGATGGCAATATATGATGCAACTAGAAGATAGGAAAGAAGAGGTTCTTCGTCTTATTGGTGAAAAGGGTAAACTAACCGAAGAGTTGCGTCGTCATATTGTTGCTGCAACAAAACTTCAAGAAGTAGAAGACTTATATCGTCCATATAAAGAAAAAAGAAGAACGAAAGCTACAATTGCTAAAGAAAAGGGATTAGAACCGTTAGCTGAGTGGCTATTATTATATAAAAAAGAAAATCCAGCAGAGAAGGCTATGGAATTTGTTAATGCAGAAAAGGAAGTGGCGTCTGCAGAAGATGCGTTGCAAGGTGCGCAAGATATTATTGCGGAACTTGTTTCGGATAATGCGGCATATCGTAGTTGGATTCGCAATACTACTTTCCGAAAAGGGATTATGTCTTCATCTGTAAAAGATAAAGAAAAAGATGAAAAGAATATATATGAAATGTATTATGGCTATGAAGAACCGTTGCAAAAAGTAGTGCCGCATCGTGTACTAGCTATGAATCGTGGTGAAAAGGAAGACGTATTAAGAATTTCTGTTATCACGCCAATTGAAGAAATTCTTCAGTTTTTACATAAAAAAATGATTCTTGATGAAGCTTCTAAAAGTGCGCATTATGTACAATTAGCGATGGAAGATGGATATAAGCGATTAATTCAACCTTCAATAGAAAGAGAAATTCGTAAAGAATTAATGGAAACGGCCGAAGAACAAGCGATTCATATTTTCTCTGAGAATTTACGTAATTTATTATTACAACCTCCGATGAAAGGGAAAGTTGTGTTAGCGGTAGATCCAGCATATAGAACCGGTTGTAAATTAGCTGTAGTAGATGATACAGGAAAAGTTCTTCACATAGATGTTATTTATCCGCATCCGCCTGCTCGTAAATATGAGGATGCAAAAACGAAAATCATTTCAATTATAGATAAATATGAAGTTGAAATGATAGCGATTGGAAATGGTACAGCTTCGAGGGAAACGGAAGAATTTATAGTAGATGTATTACAAAATGTAGAGCGAGATGTATTTTACATTATTGTAAATGAAGCGGGTGCTAGTGTGTACTCAGCATCTGATGTAGCTCGCGAGGAGTTTCCAAATTTACAGGTTGAAGAAAGAAGTGCTGTTTCAATTGGGAGACGTCTACAAGATCCACTTGCAGAACTTGTGAAAATTGACCCTAAATCTGTTGGGGTGGGACAATATCAACATGATGTATCTCAAAAGAGATTAAATGAATCATTAACATTTGTAGTAGAGACAGCAGTTAACCGAGTTGGTGTTAATGTAAATACAGCTTCAGTTGCATTGTTGCAATATGTTTCGGGATTATCAAAAACAGTTGCGAAAAACATTGTAGCTAAGCGTGAGGAAGATGGGAAATTCACGAAGCGTACTGAATTAAAGAAAATCCCACGTTTAGGTGCAAAAACATATGAACAATGTATCGGGTTTTTACGTATATTAGAAGGAGCGAATCCGTTAGATCGCACAGGGATTCATCCAGAACAATATAAAAATGTTGAATTGCTATTGAAGAGCTTAGGGTTATCAAAGAATGATGTGGGGAAACCAAACTTGCAAAAGAGTTTCGAAGGAGTAGATATTTCTAAATTATCTCAAGAGACGGAGATTGGTGAGCCGACATTAGTTGATATTATGGATGCTTTAATTAGCCCGGAGCGAGATATGAGGGATGAGTTGCCAAAGCCACTTTTGAAAAAGGGGATTTTAAAATTAGAAGATTTAAAGCGTGGTATGGAATTAGAGGGAACGATCCGCAATGTTGTTGATTTCGGTGCCTTTGTTGATATTGGTGTGAAGCAAGATGGTTTAGTACATATTTCTAAACTAAGCAAACAATTTGTAAAGCATCCATTAGATATTGTATCCGTGGGACAAATTGTAAAGGTATGGGTAGATGATATTGATACGAAAAAAGGTCGTGTTGCATTATCAATGTTACCGATTGAATAGTAAGAAAAGAGAGCAGATGAAACTGCTCTCTTTTTATGAACTGGAAAGTTTAATTGATTATGAGCTTTGATGTATTTTACTATAATAAAACCAGCATTCATTTAGTAACTTGATTTGATACCGGTTTTTCTCGAAATATGCACGTTGCATTTGTTTCTTTAGCCACGTGGGCATAGGAATCCCTCCTTGTTTAATCCTGCTCTCAAAAAAAGTAGCTCCTTTTAGTTAAAGTAACTTTGATGAGAGGTTGGTGAGTGGATTTCTAGCAATGCTGCATTTTTAGAAATCACGCTTCTTGAATGAGGATGGGTATATGTACTATTTACTATATGTATAAGAAGGGAGAAAAGTGTGGAAATATTTTTTAGTTTAGGAGGAATGAGAATGGATGAGCAAGAAATTCAGCGGTTAGTGGAAGAGGTATCGTTACAATGCTTTGGAATGCCGTTTTTACATAAAGCGATGTTTAATAGTAGGTTACGTACAACTGGTGGGCGCTATCTATTGAAGAATCATAATATAGAATTGAATTATCGATATTACGAAGTATATGGAAAAGAAGAGTTAGTCGGGATTGTTAAACATGAACTTTGTCATTATCACTTACATATCACAGGAAAAGGGTATAAGCATCGAGATAGAGATTTTCGGGAGTTATTAAAGAAAGTAGGTGCACCACGTTTTTGTAAACGAATGATTAGTGAGGAGGAAACAAGAGTTTCTATGTATGAATGTATGGGGTGTTCTTTTCAATATGTAAGAAGACGTCAAATAAATACACAAAGATATGTATGTGGAAAGTGTAAAGGACAACTAAAACTGGTAGTGAAAACATCTTGACAGTGAAAACGCAATCCAGTATATTATAAACATGTCACGTTTGCGCAAGATGTTGTGAAAAAACTTCTTGACTTACGATGAGAAGTTTTATAAGATACAAATTGTCTTCATTATTCCGCAGTAGCTCAGTGGTAGAGCTATCGGCTGTTAACCGATCGGTCGTAGGTTCGAGTCCTACCTGCGGAGCCATACAGAGAAGTACCCAAGTGGCTCAAGGGGCTCCCCTGCTAAGGGAGTAGATCGCTAACGCGGTGCGAGGGTTCGAATCCCTTCTTCTCTGCCATACATATTGGCCCGTTGGTCAAGTGGTTAAGACACCGCCCTTTCACGGCGGTAACACGGGTTCGAATCCCGTACGGGTCACCACTTCGGAGGATTAGCTCAGCTGGGAGAGCACCTGCCTTACAAGCAGGGGGTCGGCGGTTCGATCCCGTCATCCTCCACCATATAAATTATATAAATAATATTATCGCGGGGTGGAGCAGTACGGTAGCTCGTCGGGCTCATAACCCGAAGGTCGCAGGTTCAAATCCTGTCCCCGCAACCAAATGGTCCCGTGGTGTAGTGGTTAACATGCCTGCCTGTCACGCAGGAGATCGCCGGTTCGACCCCGGTCGGGACCGCCATTTTAACTTCTGCTATATAGCAGTTGTTTTTTATTGGACATTATGGTAAAATAACATTTGTCTTTGAAAAGAAGATAACTATTTCGGTGGGCTATAGCCAAGCGGTAAGGCAACGGACTTTGACTCCGTCATGCGCTGGTTCGAATCCAGCTAGCCCAGCCATTTACGAGCCATTAGCTCAGTTGGTAGAGCATCTGACTTTTAATCAGAGGGTCGAAGGTTCGAATCCTTCATGGCTCACTTTTGTTTTTTCCGCGCGGTCGTGGCGGAACGGCAGACGCGCTAGGTTGAGGGCCTAGTGGGGGAAACCCCGTGGAGGTTCAAGTCCTCTCGGCCGCATCAAAAAATCTTTTAAAAAGTACTTGCATTTGAAAATGTAGTATGGTAAGATAATTGAGTCGCCAAAATACAACGACGAAAAAACATCATGAATAAGCGCCCGTAGCTCAATTGGATAGAGCGTTTGACTACGGATCAAGAGGTTAGGGGTTCGACTCCTCTCGGGCGCGCCATAACGGGAAGTGGCTCAGCTTGGTAGAGCACCTGGTTTGGGACCAGGGGGTCGCAGGTTCAAATCCTGTCTTCCCGACCACGCGGGTGTAGTTTAGTGGTAAAACAAGAGCCTTCCAAGCTCTGGTCGAGAGTTCGATTCTCTTCACCCGCTTTTAGTTCTTTGAAAACTGAACGAAACAAACAACGTGAACGTCAATTTTTATTTTTAGATGCTAGACAAACTAACTTTATTGGAGAGTTTGATCCTGGCTCAGGATGAACGCTGGCGGCGTGCCTAATACATGCAAGTCGAGCGAATGGATTAAGAGCTTGCTCTTATGAAGTTAGCGGCGGACGGGTGAGTAACACGTGGGTAACCTACCCATAAGACTGGGATAACTCCGGGAAACCGGGGCTAATACCGGATAATATTTTGAACTGCATAGTTCAAAATTGAAAGGCGGCTTCGGCTGTCACTTATGGATGGACCCGCGTCGCATTAGCTAGTTGGTGAGGTAACGGCTCACCAAGGCGACGATGCGTAGCCGACCTGAGAGGGTGATCGGCCACACTGGGACTGAGACACGGCCCAGACTCCTACGGGAGGCAGCAGTAGGGAATCTTCCGCAATGGACGAAAGTCTGACGGAGCAACGCCGCGTGAGTGATGAAGGCTTTCGGGTCGTAAAACTCTGTTGTTAGGGAAGAACAAGTGCTAGTTGAATAAGCTGGCACCTTGACGGTACCTAACCAGAAAGCCACGGCTAACTACGTGCCAGCAGCCGCGGTAATACGTAGGTGGCAAGCGTTATCCGGAATTATTGGGCGTAAAGCGCGCGCAGGTGGTTTCTTAAGTCTGATGTGAAAGCCCACGGCTCAACCGTGGAGGGTCATTGGAAACTGGGAGACTTGAGTGCAGAAGAGGAAAGTGGAATTCCATGTGTAGCGGTGAAATGCGTAGAGATATGGAGGAACACCAGTGGCGAAGGCGACTTTCTGGTCTGTAACTGACACTGAGGCGCGAAAGCGTGGGGAGCAAACAGGATTAGATACCCTGGTAGTCCACGCCGTAAACGATGAGTGCTAAGTGTTAGAGGGTTTCCGCCCTTTAGTGCTGAAGTTAACGCATTAAGCACTCCGCCTGGGGAGTACGGCCGCAAGGCTGAAACTCAAAGGAATTGACGGGGGCCCGCACAAGCGGTGGAGCATGTGGTTTAATTCGAAGCAACGCGAAGAACCTTACCAGGTCTTGACATCCTCTGAAAACTCTAGAGATAGAGCTTCTCCTTCGGGAGCAGAGTGACAGGTGGTGCATGGTTGTCGTCAGCTCGTGTCGTGAGATGTTGGGTTAAGTCCCGCAACGAGCGCAACCCTCGATCTTAGTTGCCATCATTAAGTTGGGCACTCTAAGGTGACTGCCGGTGACAAACCGGAGGAAGGTGGGGATGACGTCAAATCATCATGCCCCTTATGACCTGGGCTACACACGTGCTACAATGGACGGTACAAAGAGCTGCAAGACCGCGAGGTGGAGCTAATCTCATAAAACCGTTCTCAGTTCGGATTGTAGGCTGCAACTCGCCTACATGAAGCTGGAATCGCTAGTAATCGCGGATCAGCATGCCGCGGTGAATACGTTCCCGGGCCTTGTACACACCGCCCGTCACACCACGAGAGTTTGTAACACCCGAAGTCGGTGGGGTAACCTTTATGGAGCCAGCCGCCTAAGGTGGGACAGATGATTGGGGTGAAGTCGTAACAAGGTAGCCGTATCGGAAGGTGCGGCTGGATCACCTCCTTTCTATGGAGAATTGATGAACGCAGTTCATCAATAAACGTTGACTTGTTTTGTTTCGTTCAGTTTTGAGAGAACTATCTCTCAAGTTTAAATGTATGTTCTTTGAAAACTAGATAACAGTGTAGCTCATATTTTTTTAATTTTAGTTTGGTTAAGTTAGAAAGGGCGCACGGTGGATGCCTTGACACTAGGAGTCGATGAAGGACGGGACTAACGCCGATATGCTTCGGGGAGCTGTAAGTAAGCTTTGATCCGAAGATTTCCGAATGGGGAAACCCACTATACGTAATGGTATGGTATCCTTACCTGAATACATAGGGTATGGAAGACAGACCCAGGGAACTGAAACATCTAAGTACCTGGAGGAAGAGAAAGCAAATGCGATTTCCTGAGTAGCGGCGAGCGAAACGGAATCTAGCCCAAACCAAGAGGCTTGCCTCTTGGGGTTGTAGGACATTCTATACGGAGTTACAAAGGAACGAGGTAGACGAAGCGACCTGGAAAGGTCCGTCACAGAGGGTAATAACCCCGTAGTCGAAACTTCGTTCTCTCTTGAATGTATCCTGAGTACGGCGGAACACGTGAAATTCCGTCGGAATCTGGGAGGACCATCTCCCAAGGCTAAATACTCCCTAGTGATCGATAGTGAACCAGTACCGTGAGGGAAAGGTGAAAAGCACCCCGGAAGGGGAGTGAAAGAGATCCTGAAACCGTGTGCCTACAAATAGTCAGAGCCCGTTAATGGGTGATGGCGTGCCTTTTGTAGAATGAACCGGCGAGTTACGATCCCGTGCGAGGTTAAGCTGAAGAGGCGGAGCCGCAGCGAAAGCGAGTCTGAATAGGGCGTTTAGTACGTGGTCGTAGACCCGAAACCAGGTGATCTACCCATGTCCAGGGTGAAGTTCAGGTAACACTGAATGGAGGCCCGAACCCACGCACGTTGAAAAGTGCGGGGATGAGGTGTGGGTAGCGGAGAAATTCCAATCGAACCTGGAGATAGCTGGTTCTCCCCGAAATAGCTTTAGGGCTAGCCTTAAGTGTAAGAGTCTTGGAGGTAGAGCACTGATTGAACTAGGGGTCCTCATCGGATTACCGAATTCAGTCAAACTCCGAATGCCAATGACTTATCCTTAGGAGTCAGACTGCGAGTGATAAGATCCGTAGTCAAGAGGGAAACAGCCCAGATCGCCAGCTAAGGTCCCAAAGTGTGTATTAAGTGGAAAAGGATGTGGAGTTGCTTAGACAACTAGGATGTTGGCTCAGAAGCAGCCACCATTTAAAGAGTGCGTAATAGCTCACTAGTCGAGTGACTCTGCGCCGAAAATGTACCGGGGCTAAATACACCACCGAAGCTGCGAATTGATACCAATGGTATCAGTGGTAGGGGAGCGTTCTAAGTGCAGTGAAGTCAGACCGGAAGGACTGGTGGAGCGCTTAGAAGTGAGAATGCCGGTATGAGTAGCGAAAGACGGGTGAGAATCCCGTCCACCGAATGCCTAAGGTTTCCTGAGGAAGGCTCGTCCGCTCAGGGTTAGTCAGGACCTAAGCCGAGGCCGACAGGCGTAGGCGATGGACAACAGGTTGATATTCCTGTACCACCTCTTTATCGTTTGAGCAATGGAGGGACGCAGAAGGATAGAAGAAGCGTGCGATTGGTTGTGCACGTCCAAGCAGTTAGGCTGATAAGTAGGCAAATCCGCTTATCGTGAAGGCTGAGCTGTGATGGGGAAGCTCCTTATGGAGCGAAGTCTTTGATTCCCCGCTGCCAAGAAAAGCTTCTAGCGAGATAAAAGGTGCCTGTACCGCAAACCGACACAGGTAGGCGAGGAGAGAATCCTAAGGTGTGCGAGAGAACTCTGGTTAAGGAACTCGGCAAAATGACCCCGTAACTTCGGGAGAAGGGGTGCTTTCTTAACGGAAAGCCGCAGTGAATAGGCCCAAGCGACTGTTTAGCAAAAACACAGGTCTCTGCGAAGCCGTAAGGCGAAGTATAGGGGCTGACACCTGCCCGGTGCTGGAAGGTTAAGGAGAGGGGTTAGCGTAAGCGAAGCTCTGAACTGAAGCCCCAGTAAACGGCGGCCGTAACTATAACGGTCCTAAGGTAGCGAAATTCCTTGTCGGGTAAGTTCCGACCCGCACGAAAGGTGTAACGATTTGGGCACTGTCTCAACCAGAGACTCGGTGAAATTATAGTACCTGTGAAGATGCAGGTTACCCGCGACAGGACGGAAAGACCCCGTGGAGCTTTACTGTAGCCTGATATTGAATTTTGGTACAGTTTGTACAGGATAGGCGGGAGCCATTGAAACCGGAGCGCTAGCTTCGGTGGAGGCGCTGGTGGGATACCGCCCTGACTGTATTGAAATTCTAACCTACGGGTCTCATCGACCCGGGAGACAGTGTCAGGTGGGCAGTTTGACTGGGGCGGTCGCCTCCTAAAGTGTAACGGAGGCGCCCAAAGGTTCCCTCAGAATGGTTGGAAATCATTCGTAGAGTGCAAAGGCATAAGGGAGCTTGACTGCGAGACCTACAAGTCGAGCAGGGACGAAAGTCGGGCTTAGTGATCCGGTGGTTCCGCATGGAAGGGCCATCGCTCAACGGATAAAAGCTACCCCGGGGATAACAGGCTTATCTCCCCCAAGAGTCCACATCGACGGGGAGGTTTGGCACCTCGATGTCGGCTCATCGCATCCTGGGGCTGTAGTCGGTCCCAAGGGTTGGGCTGTTCGCCCATTAAAGCGGTACGCGAGCTGGGTTCAGAACGTCGTGAGACAGTTCGGTCCCTATCCGTCGTGGGCGCAGGAAATTTGAGAGGAGCTGTCCTTAGTACGAGAGGACCGGGATGGACGCACCGCTGGTGTACCAGTTGTTCTGCCAAGGGCATAGCTGGGTAGCTATGTGCGGAAGGGATAAGTGCTGAAAGCATCTAAGCATGAAGCCCCCCTCAAGATGAGATTTCCCATAGCGTAAGCTAGTAAGATCCCTGAAAGATGATCAGGTTGATAGGTTCGAGGTGGAAGCATGGTGACATGTGGAGCTGACGAATACTAATAGATCGAGGACTTAACCATATAATATGAAGCAATGTTATCTAGTTTTGAAAGAATATAAAAAACTTGTTGACTTTCAAAAGTTAATGAGTTATAATAATTCTTGTCTTAAATGAATATAGTCTGGTAATGATGGCAGAGAGGCCACACCCGTTCCCATACCGAACACGGAAGTTAAGCTCTCTAGCGCCGATGGTAGTTGGGACCTTGTCCCTGTGAGAGTAGGACGTTGCCAGGCTATTTATATCATCGCGGGGTGGAGCAGTACGGTAGCTCGTCGGGCTCATAACCCGAAGGTCGCAGGTTCAAATCCTGTCCCCGCAACCAAATGGTCCCGTGGTGTAGTGGTTAACATGCCTGCCTGTCACGCAGGAGATCGCCGGTTCGACCCCGGTCGGGACCGCCATTTTATATAAAGAAAAGAACGAAACAAGTTGTTTCGTATTTTTTTATTTGTTTTAACAAAAAACTAATAAAGACAGTCAAACTATCCTTAGGAAAACTCCTAAGGACTTTTTTATATATTTAAAACCTGTATAATAAAGAGCAGAGAACATTGTGAGTAAAGTAGGTGAAGTCTGTGAGTAAATATGAAATAACAACAAAATCTTCCGAAGAAACCCAGCGATTATCAGAAAAATTAGGGAGACTTGTAAAGGAAAAAGATGTAATTATTTTAGAGGGTGATCTTGGAGCTGGCAAGACGACTTTTACAAAAGGACTAGCAAAAGGTCTTGGAGTGAAAAGAGTCGTAAATAGTCCTACCTTCAATATTATTAAAGAATATAAAGGAAGATTACCGCTATATCATATGGATGTGTATCGTTTAGCGGAAAGTGAAGAAGATTTAGGATTTGATGAGTATTTCTATGGTGAAGGGATTACAGTAGTAGAATGGGCTCATTTAATAGAAGCATATTTACCGAATGAGAAGTTGCAAATTAGTTTATTCCATGCTGGAGATGATACAAGAAAAATTGTACTCGAGCCAATTGGAGATCGCTATATTAGATTATGTGAGGAGCTATTACAAGATGAAAGTACTAGCAATTGATACTTCAAATTACGTAATGGGTGTATCCCTTATTGAGGAAGGGAACGTGATTGGGGAAATCATTACAAATTTAACAAAAAACCATTCTGTACGTCTTATGCCAGCTGTAGAGAAACTGTTAAAAGAATGCGGTGTAAAACCGAAAGAATTGACTAAAATTGTTGTAGCAGCTGGACCGGGATCATATACAGGTGTTCGTATAGGTGTGACAGCGGCAAAAACATTAGCTTGGTCACTTCAAATACCAATTGTAGGTGTATCAAGTTTGGAAGTGGTGGCTGCAAATGGTACTAATTTTAATGGACTAATTTGTCCTTTATTTGATGGCCGACGTGGTCAAATTTACACGGGGTTATATACATATGAAGGAGAGCGTATAACTTCAATAGAAGAAGACCGAATTATTCTTATTGTTGACTGGTTGCAAATGTTAAAAGATAAAGAACAGCCTGTTTTATTTATTGGTAACGATGTTAAATTGCATAAAGAAACAATTGTAGAATATTTAGGTGATCAAGCTGTATTTGCTCCGTTCACTAAGAATAACCCGAGACCAAGTGAATTAGCATGTTTAGGATTACAAAAAGAAGAACAAGACGTGCATACGTTTGTTCCTAGCTATCTTCGTTTAGCTGAAGCTGAAACAAAATGGTTAGAAAGTCAAAAACAATAGGGGCCTACAGAAGATGGATATGATATTTAGAAAGATGGCACTCGATGATATTGCTCAAATTGTAGCTATTGAAGAAGCATCTTTTTCAACCCCATGGACTGCAGATGCCTTTCACCGTGAATTAGAGGTGAATGAACATGCACATTATGTCGTGCTAGAAAAAGATGGTCTCGTAATTGGATATTGTGGATTGTGGATAATTATTGATGAATCACATGTAACAAATATAGCTATCCTGCCGGAATACAGAGGTCAAAAGCTAGGGGATGCCTTATTAAAAGAAGTCATTTCCGAAGCGAAAGGTTTAGGAGTAAAAACAATGACACTTGAAGTACGCATGTCAAATGAAGTAGCAAAGCAGTTATACAGAAAATACGGATTTCAAAATGGTGGGATTCGTAAACGATACTATGCAGACAATCAGGAAGATGGTCTTGTAATGTGGGTGAATATATAATGGAAAAAAATACGATTATACTTGGTATTGAAACAAGCTGTGATGAAACAGCTGTAGCAGTTGTTAAAAATGGAACGGAAATCATTGCGAATGTCGTTGCATCGCAAATTGAAAGTCATAAGCGTTTTGGCGGAGTAGTACCAGAGATTGCATCCCGTCATCATGTAGAAGAAATCACAGTTGTGTTAGAAGAAGCTTTAAAAGAAGCGAATATCACTTTTGAGGATATTGATGCAATTGCTGTAACAGAAGGCCCAGGTTTAGTCGGAGCACTTTTAATAGGTGTAAATGCAGCGAAAGCTGTGGCTTTTGCTCATGATATCCCTCTAGTTGGTGTTCATCATATTGCTGGTCATATTTATGCGAATCGTTTAGTAAAAGAAGTACAATTCCCGTTACTATCGCTTGTTGTATCCGGTGGACATACGGAGCTTGTTTATATGAAAGAACATGGTTCATTTGAAGTGATTGGTGAAACGCGAGATGATGCGGCAGGAGAAGCTTACGATAAAGTAGCTCGTACATTATCAATGCCTTATCCAGGTGGTCCTCATATTGATCGCCTTGCGCATGAAGGAAAACCAACAATTGATTTGCCTCGTGCGTGGCTAGAACCTGATTCGTATGATTTCAGCTTTAGTGGATTGAAATCAGCAGTTATCAACACTGTGCATAACGCAAAACAGCGCGGTATAGAAATTGCACCAGAAGATTTAGCAGCAAGTTTCCAAGAAAGTGTAATAGATGTACTTGTAACGAAAGCGTCTCGTGCAGCAGATGCTTATAATGTAAAACAAGTGCTTCTTGCTGGTGGAGTAGCTGCTAATAAAGGGCTTCGTGCACGTTTAGCAGCAGAATTTGCACAAAAAGAAAATATAGAGCTAATTATTCCTCCTCTATCTTTATGCACAGATAATGCAGCGATGATTGCGGCTGCAGGTACAATTGCATACGAACAAGGAAAACGCGCTACATTAGCTTTAAATGCAAATCCAGGATTAGATATTGAAGCATAGTTATACACAAAATTAACCACAGCTTGTGGATAAAACCCAAATTATCTGTTGATAATTTGGGTTTTTTTGTGTACATAAAATGTGCATAACTTTTTATCTAGTTGTGGATAATGTGGAAAAGTTATT
Source organism: Bacillus sp. TH50 (assembly GCF_016650565.1). Classification (NCBI taxonomy): domain Bacteria; kingdom Bacillati; phylum Bacillota; class Bacilli; order Caryophanales; family Bacillaceae; genus Bacillus; species Bacillus sp. TH50. The sequence goes on from NZ_JAEKFM010000004.1 coordinate 165,265, forward strand.
TGGAAGTTTATATTATAAAGGTGGATATGTGTATAACCTTGTGGATAACATAGAGGAAGTCTGACCTTTGAAGAAATTCTTTTTTGGGAAATAAAAAACAAAGAGATGTCCAAAAAACATTTTGAAACATCCTCCTCTTATTATATAAGGTGCTACTATTGTCAATCCTTGTCGAATGGTTTGTATAATTTCATTTATTATGGTATTGATTCCAAAAAAGAAAATAAAAAGGAGGTCATCTCGTCAAAAAGCCCGACTTATGAGACATCCTCCTCTTTTAAATTCTCTTATATATGCAGTTCTTCCCATTCTGCCATACAAGCTTCAAGCTGTTCTTGCAGTGTTTGTTTTTTAGTTGTAATTTCACTAGCCTTTTCATAATCTGCATATATTTCTGGTAAGCAAAGTTGGTCTTCTAACGTAGCAATTTCTTCTTCTAAGCCTACGATATTTTGTTCCAGTTCTTCAATTTTTCGAGTACGTTGACGCTCTAACTGTTTACGTTCTTTTTCTTCGAGATAATTTAATTTTTCTTGTGCCACCACTTTTTGAACAGGTACTTCATCTTCTTGCTCTAGTTCCGCACGTTCAATCATTTCATTTTTCTTTTCAACGTAATAATCGTAATCACCTAAATATTCTTGTGCACCTTCTGTTGATAACTCAACAACGGTTGTCGTTACGCGATTAATAAAGTAGCGGTCATGAGAGACGAATAGAAGAGTACCTGGGTAATCAATTAAAGCATTCTCCAAAATCTCTTTACTATTTAAATCAAGATGGTTTGTTGGCTCATCGAGAATTAATAAATTGGATTTTTGCATCATAAGTTTTGCAAGAGCTAGTCGAGCCTTTTGTCCACCACTAAGAGAAGATACTGGTTTGAGTACATCATCCCCTGTGAATAAAAAGTTGCCTAGTATAGTGCGAATTTCTTTTTCAGGTTGCAGGGGATATTCATCCCATAATTCATTTAAAACTCGCTTCGAAGATGTTAAGTTGGCTTGTTCTTGATCATAATAACCAACAGATACACTTGAGCCGAAAGCAACGTTTCCATGTAATAGCTGTAACTTATTCACAATGGATTTTAATAATGTAGATTTTCCAATTCCGTTTGGCCCAACTAAGGCAACACTGTCACCGCGAGTTAAGCGCATATTTACATGTTCAATAATCGGTTCCTGATAATAGCCAATAGTTGCATCTTTCACTTGTAAAACATCATTTCCACTTTGTTTTTCAATATCGAAGTGGAAGGAAGCTGATTTAGAATCGCCTAATGGTCTAGTTAATACTTCCATTCTGTCTAATTGTTTACGGCGACTTTGAGCGCGTTTTGTCGTAGATGCACGAGCTATATTTTTTTGTACAAAGTCTTCCAGTTTAGAAATTTCATCTTGTTGTTTTTCATAACGCTTCATTTCTTGCTCGTATAGAGCTGATTTTGAGTCTAAATATTTACTGTAGTTACCAACAAATCGTCGGCTTTCCTTATTAGAAATTTCGTATACTTGTGTAACAAGTTTATCTAAGAAATAACGGTCATGGGAAACGATTAAAATCGCGCCAGGATAGCCTTGTAAATATTGTTCAAGCCATGTTAGTGTCTCAATATCCAAATGGTTTGTAGGTTCGTCTAAAATAAGTAAGTCTGGTCTAGTTAATAATAATTTCCCGAGAGCTAATCGAGTCTTTTGTCCACCACTTAATGTGGAAATTTTCGTCTGATGCGTTTCAACTGGGAAGCCAAGACCGCTTAAAATTGAGCGTATATCCGCTTCGTACTGATAGCCGCCTTGATCTTTATAATCTAATTGTAATTGGTCATAATCAGCTAATAATTTCTCATATATAGCCGCATTTGAAAAGTTTTCTTCTTTTCCCATCTCTTGCTCTAGTCTTCGAAGTTTTGTCTCCATCTGCTGCAAGTGTGTAAAGACGGTTAACATTTCATCCCAAATTGTTAAAGACGTTTCGAGTCCAGTATTTTGAGCTAAATACCCCATTGAGACATCTTTCGGTTTTATAATTTCACCACCATCATGAGATAACTCGCCAGCTATTATTTTTAATAATGTAGATTTTCCAGCTCCATTTCGTCCGACTAATGCGATACGATCTTTTGTTTGTACTTCCAATTTTATGTTTGCAAGAATCGTTTCTGCACCGTATAATTTCGAAAGCCCATTCACTTGTAATAATATCAATGTTTTCACCTCAAATAATTTCTTAACTTTGCCATGTTTATATTTCTCAATCATACTAAAAATAGTGTATAGTTTAAAATAAAGAGAGAATACTTCTTCTCTTTATTATACAAGGAAATTCATGAGTACTAAACTTCTGTATTTGATTCAAGTATAAGAATAAAGATAGGAAGAGAGGAGAGGTTATATGGATCAGCAAAAAATTCCACAGGCCACTGCCAAACGATTGCCTCTATACTATCGATTTATCCAAAACTTATCTCTTTCTGGTAAGCAACGTGTTTCATCAGCCGAATTGAGTGAAGCGGTAAAGGTTGATTCCGCAACTATTCGAAGAGATTTTTCGTATTTTGGAGCGTTAGGGAAAAAAGGATATGGATATAACGTAAATTATTTATTATCATTTTTCCGTGAAACACTCGACCAAGATGATATAACACGCGTGGCACTTATTGGAGTAGGTAATTTAGGGACCGCTTTCTTACATTATAATTTCACGAAAAACAATAATACAAAAATTGAAATGGCGTTTGATGTTAGTGAAGAGAAAGTTGGAACAGAAATCGGAGGCATTCCTGTATATCATTTGGATGAACTAGAAGAACGTTTATCAACTGATATACAAGTGGCAATATTAACGGTACCCGCTACAGTAGCGCAATCTGTGGCAGATAGATTGGCAGAAACGAACGTGCATGGTATTTTAAATTTCACACCAGCACGCTTAAATGTGTCAGAGAATATAAGAATTCATCACATTGATTTAGCTGTAGAGTTACAAACACTTGTTTACTTTTTGAAAAATTATCCACAATAAAACGCAGAGGAGATGACCTCTGCGTTTTATTATTGTTTTTTCTTTGTGAATTTAACTAAGATAAGGCGAAGTGCCAAATTAAAATCAATTGTTGCCATAACTGCAAATAGTATTGTCCACATATTCCAGATTGTATCTGTTACGTTCGTAATGGCGAAGCGTGTAAAGATACATCCAAGAAGAAAGTATAATGCAGCCATGAACAATGGTGAGTTTCTCATACTAAAAATCCTCCGATAAAGCCTTGCATTTTTTCAGCTTCTTTAATCATTTCTTGAATTTGCTCATTGCTTACTACAACTTGAGCAACTGCAACTAATGTATTCATAGCAACATGAGCTGCAATAGGAACGATAATGCGTTTCGTTTTTACGTATAAAAAGGCGAATACGAGCCCCATAGAAGTGTATACCAATAAGTGAGTAAAATCAAAATGAATCGCCGCGAATACAAGTGAACTAATGATAGCGGCAATAAAGAAGTTAAACTTCTTATAAAGTGTACCGAATAAAATTTTTCTAAATACGATTTCTTCCAAAATAGGTCCTATTATAGATATGACAATAAGGAACCAAGGTGTCGTTCTTGCGATGTCCATAAGTCTTGCTGTATTTTCGGATCCAGGTGTAATCCCTAATAAACGCATTTCAATCATACCGGCAATGCTTTGTGAGAACAGCGCTAAGAAGAAACCAATAAAAATCCACCCAATTGTAGCTGGAACAGTAGAGCGCATTTTATCTAAATGCCTGTCACGAATGTCTGTTCTGAGTAACCAAAGTACAACGCATAATGCAATGAAAAAGCTAATGATAGCCCAATGACCAGTTATGAGCTGAAGTTTTTCATCTCTAGTAAATCCCCTATTATCGTATAGTCCAGTTTTCAGGAGAAGCGGTAACCCGGCAATGCCTGATAACTGCATTAAAATGTATGTAACGATAATCCACCAATATTGTTTCTTCAAATGGTTTAACCATCCTTTCTAACGCTAGTGTATGAGATAAGGTAGGATAACATGTAAATATGCTACCTACGATATAAACTTTCATTTGAATTATATTTTTTTTGTAAATAAGTATTTGAAAATAAAATAGGAGACAGGAAAAAGTTGTACGTTTAGCGAAAACAACTTAGGGTGTCTTTCATATTGTAACATACAAGAAGTGGGAACAACGATTCATATAGTAAAGGCAGTAGAAGAAGTAATGATATCTAGGAAAGTGCATAAAGTAATTTGCGAAAAAATTATGATTTTTTTACTTGCAAAAGAAATTGAGATTATTTATTATTATAAGTGTGTTAGCACTCGTGTGACTTGAGTGCTAATAAATAAAATTTACATAACAAAATGAGGAGGTTATTGTTCATGCTAAAGCCATTAGGTGATCGCGTTGTAATTGAACTTGTTCAAGCAGAAGAAAAAACAGCAAGTGGTATTGTATTACCAGAAACTGCAAAAGAAAAACCACAAGAGGGTAAAGTTATTGCAGTAGGTACAGGCCGAGTGCTTGAAAATGGTGAGCGTGTTGCTTTAGAGGTAGCAGCAGGTGATCTTATCATCTTCTCAAAATATGCAGGTACTGAAGTGAAATACGAAGGTACAGACTACTTGATTTTACGTGAAAGTGACATTTTAGCAATTATCGGTTAATTATATACATTTTAAAAATCCAAGGGGGTCAATTATTATGGCAAAAGATATTAAATTTAGTGAAGAAGCACGTCGTTCGATGCTTCGCGGTGTCGACACTCTTGCAAACGCAGTAAAAGTAACGCTTGGACCAAAAGGTCGTAACGTTGTACTTGAGAAAAAATTCGGTTCACCACTTATTACAAATGATGGTGTAACAATCGCAAAAGAAATCGAATTAGAAGATGCATTCGAAAACATGGGTGCGAAATTAGTAGCAGAAGTTGCTAGCAAAACAAACGATGTAGCTGGTGACGGAACGACAACTGCAACTGTATTAGCGCAAGCTATGATTCGTGAAGGTCTTAAAAACGTAACAGCTGGTGCAAACCCAATGGGTCTTCGTAAAGGTATCGAAAAAGCTGTTACTGCTGCAATTGAAGAATTAAAAGCGATTTCTAAACCAATCGAAGGTAAATCTTCTATCGCACAAGTAGCTGCTATTTCTTCGGCTGACGAAGAAGTAGGTCAATTAATCGCTGAAGCAATGGAGCGCGTTGGTAACGACGGCGTTATTACTTTAGAAGAATCTAAAGGATTCACAACAGAATTAGACGTAGTAGAAGGTATGCAATTTGATCGTGGATATGCATCTCCTTACATGATTACTGATTCTGACAAAATGGAAGCAGTTCTTGATAACCCATACATTTTAATTACTGACAAAAAGATTTCTAACATTCAAGAAATCTTACCAGTATTAGAGCAAGTGGTACAACAAGGTAAACCACTTCTTATCATTGCTGAAGATGTAGAAGGCGAAGCGTTAGCTACATTAGTAGTGAACAAACTTCGTGGTACATTCAATGTAGTTGCTGTTAAAGCTCCTGGATTTGGTGACCGTCGTAAAGCAATGCTAGAAGATATCGCAATCTTAACTGGTGGCGAAGTAATCACTGAAGAATTAGGACGTGACTTAAAATCTGCTACAGTTGAATCTTTAGGACGTGCTGGTAAAATTGTTGTAACGAAAGAAAACACAACTGTAGTTGAAGGTATTGGAAATTCACAACAAATCGAAGCTCGCATCGGTCAAATCCGCGCGCAATTAGAAGAAACTACTTCTGAATTCGATCGTGAAAAATTACAAGAGCGTCTTGCTAAACTTGCGGGCGGTGTAGCAGTAATTAAAGTAGGTGCAGCAACTGAAACTGAGTTAAAAGAGCGCAAACTTCGCATTGAAGATGCACTTAACTCAACTCGTGCAGCAGTAGAAGAAGGTATCGTTGCAGGTGGTGGTACTTCACTTATGAACGTATACACAAAAGTAGCTTCTATCGTAGCTGAAGGCGACGAAGCAACAGGTATCAACATCGTACTTCGTGCACTAGAAGAGCCAGTTCGTCAAATCGCAATCAACGCTGGTCTAGAAGGATCTGTAGTTGTAGAGCGTCTAAAAGGCGAAAAAGTAGGCGTTGGTTTCAACGCAGCTACTGGCGAATGGGTTAACATGCTTGAGTCTGGTATCGTAGATCCAGCTAAAGTAACTCGTTCTGCACTTCAAAACGCAGCATCTGTTGCAGCTATGTTCTTAACAACTGAAGCTGTAGTTGCTGACAAGCCAGAACCAAATGCACCAGCAATGCCTGACATGGGCGGCATGGGCATGGGTGGTATGGGCGGAATGATGTAATTCCGTTCTCCCGAAAAACATCCACTTCTATATAGAAGTGGATGTTTTTTTATGTTTTTGAGCGCAGGAAAATAATTTCTGTAGAATTTTGTCGCTTTCTCTCTTGACCATACCGATACTTCATTGTTAGAATCTAGGAAGATAATATAAAACAATCCTTCATATATCCTCGATGATATGGTTTGAGAGTCTCTACCGGGTTACCGTAAACAACCTGACTATGAAGGCAGTGCGTCTTATATTTATAAAGAGCGGAAGATTATCTTTCTTTATAAAGCCAGACCCCTGCCTTTTCTTTGTCATGAGACTAGAGGCGGAGGACTGGCTTTTTTTATTATATTAGTAATGCTTTTCGCCAAATTGGTGAAAATATTTATATACGAGAACTAACGTTGGGGTGATTATTTTGAAGAAGCAGCATGATACAATTATCGTTTTAGATTTTGGGAGTCAGTACAATCAGTTAATAGCACGTCGAATTCGTGAGTTCGGTGTATACAGTGAACTTCATCCACATACAATTACTGCAGAAGAAATTAAAGCAATGAATCCAAAAGGGATTATTTTCTCTGGTGGACCAAATAGTGTATACGGTGAAGGCGCATTACATTGTGATGAAAAAATCTTTGAACTAGGATTACCGATCTTCGGTATTTGTTACGGTATGCAGCTTATGACACAACACTTCGGTGGTAAAGTAGAACGTGCCAACCACCGTGAGTATGGAAAAGCTGTTCTTAAAGTAGAGAACGAATCAAAATTATATGCGAACCTTCCAGAAGAGCAAGTTGTATGGATGAGCCATGGTGACTTAGTAACTGGTTTACCTGAAGGATTCGTAGTAGATGCAACAAGTGAGTCTTGTCCAATTGCTGGTATGAGCAATGAAGCGGAAAACTTATACGGTGTACAATTCCACCCAGAAGTACGTCACTCTGAGCACGGTAACGATTTAATTAAAAACTTCGTATTCGGCGTATGTGGTTGTTCTGAAGGATGGAACATGGAGAACTTTATCGAAGTAGAATTAGAGAAGATCCGTGAAACTGTTGGAGACAAAAAAGTATTATGCGCACTTAGTGGCGGTGTAGACTCTTCTGTTGTAGCAGTATTAATTCATAAAGCGATTGGTGACCAATTAACATGTATTTTCGTGGACCACGGTTTACTTCGTAAAGATGAAGCAGAAGGTGTTATGAAAACATTTAGCGAAGGCTTCCATATGAACGTTATTAAAGTGGATGCACAAGAGCGCTTCATGAACAAGTTAAAAGGTGTAGAAGATCCAGAGCAAAAACGTAAAATCATCGGTAATGAATTCATTTACGTATTTGATGATGAAGCTTCTAAATTACAAGGAATGGACTTCCTAGCGCAAGGTACACTTTACACGGACATCGTTGAAAGTGGTACAGCAACTGCACAAACAATTAAATCTCACCATAACGTTGGTGGACTTCCAGAAGACATGCAGTTCAAATTAATTGAGCCTTTAAACACTTTATTTAAAGACGAAGTACGTGTATTAGGATCAGAATTAGGAATTCCTGATGAAATCGTATGGCGTCAACCGTTCCCAGGTCCAGGACTTGGTATTCGTGTATTAGGTGAAATTACAGAAGAGAAATTAGAAATCGTTCGTGAATCAGATGCGATTTTACGTGAAGAAATTATAAAAGCAGGATTAGACCGCGAAGTTTGGCAATACTTCACTGCGCTTCCTGGTATGCGTAGCGTAGGTGTTATGGGTGACGAGCGTACTTACGATTACACAGTAGGTATCCGTGCAGTAACATCTATCGATGGTATGACAGCTGACTGGGCACGTATCCCTTGGGACGTATTAGAGAAAATCTCTGTACGTATCGTAAACGAAGTAAAACACGTTAACCGTATCGTGTATGATATAACGAGTAAGCCACCAGCAACTATTGAGTGGGAATAGTATTGTAATAAAAAAGGTCCATCTATCATTTATGTATAGATGGATCTTTTTGTTTTTACCCTTAATACGAACGAAAATATAAAAGTTTATAAAAATGTTCGTTTTTAAATTGACAAAACCACCTTCTCGAGTTAATATGAGTATGTAATTCAAACGAAAACTGAATATTATGCCGTCGTATAATATCGGGGATATGGCCCGAAAGTTTCTACCTAGCTACCGTAAATGGCTTGACTACGAGGCGTTTTGATAAAGATGAGGGGAAACTTGTCTTTATTCATAGAACGCTTCCATGTATATGCAATGGAAGCCTTTTTTATTTTTATAGATAAAAGAGGGCTAGGGTGAAATACGGCGAGTAATCATATAACGGGGGAAACGTAAGATGAAACGCTATTTTCAGTTTGATGAACTCGGCACAAATTATAAAACAGAGTTCATAGCAGGTTTAACGACATTTCTATCTATGGCTTACGTACTATTTGTCAATCCTGCTACGCTGTCACTTGGAAATGTTAAAGGATTACCGGCAGGTACAGGAATGGATCCAGGTGCAGTATTCGTTGCTACAGCATTAGCAGCGGCGATTGGTTCGTTAATCATGGGGATATTTGCGAAGTATCCGATTGCTTTAGCGCCAGGTATGGGAATAAATGCGTTCTTTGCTTATACAGCGGTGTTAACGATGGGAATTCCGTGGCAAACGGCAATTGCTGGAACATTAATGTCAGGTATTATCTTTATTATTCTTACTGCTTCAGGTATTCGGGAAAAAATCATTAATGCAATTCCAGTAGAGTTAAAGTTTGCAGTAGCGGCGGGTATTGGATTATTCATTGCCTTCCTTGGATTCCAAAACGCTGGAATTATCGTAAAGAATGATGCTGTTCTTGTTGGGTTGGGGGACTTAACAAAGGGCACAACGTTATTAGCAATCTTCGGAGTTGTTACTACAATCATTTTCATGATTAAAAAAATAAATGGTGCAGTTTTCTACGGTATGATCCTTACGGCGATCTTAGGAGTAGCGACTGGATTAATTGATACACCAAAAGCTGTAGTGGGAGCAATACCGAGTCTAGAACCAACGTTCGGGGTAGCATTAACTCACTTTGGAGACATTTTCACTGTTGAAATGGCGATTGTTATTATAACGTTCTTCTTTATCGATTTCTTTGATACAGCAGGTACGCTTGTAGCGGTTGCGAATCAAGCGGGATTAATGAAGAACAATAAATTACCACGTGCAGGTAAAGCGTTATTTGCAGATGCGATTGCAACTGTAATTGGTGCGATTTTAGGTACATCAACAACAACGTCTTACATTGAATCGTCTGCGGGGGTAGCAGCAGGAGGACGTTCTGGATTTACAGCGGTTGTAACAGCAGGGTTCTTCTTACTGGCACTATTCTTCTCACCACTATTAAGTGTTGTGACACCAGCTGTAACAGCGCCAGCATTAATTATTGTAGGAATCTTGATGGTTTCATCTTTAGGAGAAATTGATTGGAAGAAATTCGAGATTGCAGTGCCAGCGTTCTTTACTATCATTTCAATGCCACTTACGTATAGTATCGCAACAGGAATTGCAATCGGGTTTATCTTCTATCCAATTACAATGGTTGTGAGTGGTCGTCGTAAAGAGATTCATCCAATTATGTATGTTATGGGAGTTTTATTCGTACTATATTTCATCTACGTTCGTAAATAAAAGGGGTTTTTTGAAAGGTCTAGACTTGAGGGGAGTCTAGACCTTTTTTGCGTCTTCAGAAAATCTTAAGGATTTCCGAGCGTTTTTCTTCAGAAGTTTTCTTATAATAGAAGTTAGGGATTAAAAAAGTGATGGGGGAGATAGTATGGCCGGGGAAACAATACTTGTCGTAGATGATGAAAAAGAAATTAGGAACCTTATTACAATTTATTTAAAGAACGAAGGATATAAAGTACTGCAAGCAGGGGACGGAGAAGAAGGGTTACGTATATTAGAAGAAAATGAAGTGCACTTAGTCGTATTAGATATTATGATGCCGAAAGTAGATGGTATTCATATGTGTATGAAAGTAAGGGAAGCGAAGGAAATGCCGATTATTATGCTTTCGGCAAAAACGCAAGATATGGATAAAATTTTAGGATTAACAACAGGTGCAGATGATTATGTAGCAAAACCGTTTAATCCGTTAGAGTTAATCGCAAGAATTAAATCGCAGCTACGTCGTTATATGAAAATGAATGGCTTTGCTATTCAAAATGAGGACGAGTTAGAAATTGGAGAGATGAAAATAAACATCTCCACTCATACAGTCATTGTGGATGGAGAAGAAGTGAAACTCACCCCAAGGGAATTTTCAATTTTAGAATTACTAGTCCGTAATCCGGGGATGGTCTTTAGTGCGGAACAAATTTATGAAAAGGTTTGGAACGAAAGATCTTTCCAGTCGGATAACACGGTAATGGTTCATATTCGGAAAGTGCGTGAAAAGATTGAGGAGAATCCAAGGAAGCCAATATATATAAAAACAGTATGGGGAGTGGGGTATAAGATTGAAAAAGATATTTAATCCATTTACTTATGTTAGGAAAATTCGAGAATTAATTGGAAAGATAGTGAAGAGTGTGAAACGGAGTATACGAATTCAACTTATTACTGCGTTTACTGCTTGTGCGTTGTTAGGGATTTTGTCAGCGAAGGCAGCAGCACCGTTTTTTGAGAATGCGAATCGAGAGGCGACGATCGATTATCGGGTTGGTATGGAACAAATTAATCAACACGCTCAAAGCGTCGCAAATAGTTCAGTTCATGAAAATAAATTAGAAGCTATATCAACTATGATTGAAATAGAGAATCAAAATTTAGAACAAAACTCTAGAGCTTTAAAAGTATTGGTCACTGACGAGAGCGGTAAAGTTTTATATAAAACGAAGCAGGCGCAAGAAGAGCAAATTGATTTGCATAATACAATTCGTAATGCAGCATCATTTGCAATCAATTATTCAAACGGGCAAGATGCATTTGAAAATACAAGAAAAGAATTTATAGCTTTTGCACCTATTACAATAGAAGATAAGAATTTATACATGTTTGTTAGTGGGATTCCGGGAGGTGCAGTGAGATATGATACGCAAGAAGGGCCGTTTCCATTTTTCATAGGTGTACTCGTATTCATTTTCTCTTTCTTCTATATAACAAAGAGAAAGATGAAGCAAATTGAAGCGATGGCACAAGGTGTAAAGGAAATAGAAAAAGGCAACTTAGCGTATCGTATTGAGAAGAAAGGTGAGGACGAGATTGCGTCTTTAACTGAGAATATTAATAATATGGCAGAAGAGCTGATGAATAATATAGAAAAGGAACGTAAATTAGAGAAGCAAAAGAACGAGCTTATTACGAATGTATCTCACGATTTGCGTACACCACTGACTTCTATTATGGGTTACTTGCGATTACTTCGAGATTCTAAATATGAAAGTAAAGAACAACATGATGAGTATACGAGAATTGCTTTTGCGAAGTCGGAGCAGTTAAAGAATTTAATAGAAGATTTATTTGAGTATACGAAGTTAACAAATGAGCAAGTTATATTGGAAAAACAAGAGGTTTGTATAAATGAGTTATTGGAGCAATTAATAGAAGAGTTAGTACCGCAAGCAGAAGAGCATGGCCTTATGTTTGTTAAGAAGTTTCCTGAGGAACGTGCATATGCGATGATTGATTCGGAAAAGATGGTCCGTGTATTCGACAACTTACTAATGAATGCAATTAAGTATAGTAAAGATGACGGAGAGATAAAAGTTTCTCTTCAAAGGCAGCGCAGGAATATACAAATTGTTATTGCGAATCATAGTGAAGAGTTTACGAGAGAAGAGTTAGGGAACTTGTTTGAACGGTTTTATAAGAAAGATCAATCTAGAAGTAGAGTAACAGAAGGTTCGGGGCTCGGATTAGCTATTGCGAAAAGTATTGTTGAGTTGCAAGGTGGTAGTATTCAAGCTGAGTATGAGGACGGGATCGTTCAGTTCATCGTTTCATTACCAATTATAGAAAAATAATAAATGAATAGAATGTTATAGGATAAAAAGGCTTATTTTAAAAGGAATAAGCCTTTTTATATTTTTTTAGAAAAACATATTGACGATTAGAGTTTAGAGGTGTAATATAAAACAAGTCGCCGATAGCAACAACGCAGAAAGCGACAAACGAAATAAAAAACTTAGTTGACATTAACTAACGAAGATGTTAACATAAGGGAGTCGCAAATGAGCGACAAACAAGTTCTTTGAAAACTGAACGAAACAAACAACGTGAACGTCAATTTTTATTTTTAGATGCTAGACAAACTAACTTTATTGGAGAGTTTGATCCTGGCTCAGGATGAACGCTGGCGGCGTGCCTAATACATGCAAGTCGAGCGAATGGATTAAGAGCTTGCTCTTATGAAGTTAGCGGCGGACGGGTGAGTAACACGTGGGTAACCTACCCGTAAGACTGGGATAACTCCGGGAAACCGGGGCTAATACCGGATAATATTTTGAACTGCATAGTTCGAAATTGAAAGGCGGCTTCGGCTGTCACTTATGGATGGACCCGCGTCGCATTAGCTAGTTGGTGAGGTAACGGCTCACCAAGGCAACGATGCGTAGCCGACCTGAGAGGGTGATCGGCCACACTGGGACTGAGACACGGCCCAGACTCCTACGGGAGGCAGCAGTAGGGAATCTTCCGCAATGGACGAAAGTCTGACGGAGCAACGCCGCGTGAGTGATGAAGGCTTTCGGGTCGTAAAACTCTGTTGTTAGGGAAGAACAAGTGCTAGTTGAATAAGCTGGCACCTTGACGGTACCTAACCAGAAAGCCACGGCTAACTACGTGCCAGCAGCCGCGGTAATACGTAGGTGGCAAGCGTTATCCGGAATTATTGGGCGTAAAGCGCGCGCAGGTGGTTTCTTAAGTCTGATGTGAAAGCCCACGGCTCAACCGTGGAGGGTCATTGGAAACTGGGAGACTTGAGTGCAGAAGAGGAAAGTGGAATTCCATGTGTAGCGGTGAAATGCGTAGAGATATGGAGGAACACCAGTGGCGAAGGCGACTTTCTGGTCTGTAACTGACACTGAGGCGCGAAAGCGTGGGGAGCAAACAGGATTAGATACCCTGGTAGTCCACGCCGTAAACGATGAGTGCTAAGTGTTAGAGGGTTTCCGCCCTTTAGTGCTGAAGTTAACGCATTAAGCACTCCGCCTGGGGAGTACGGCCGCAAGGCTGAAACTCAAAGGAATTGACGGGGGCCCGCACAAGCGGTGGAGCATGTGGTTTAATTCGAAGCAACGCGAAGAACCTTACCAGGTCTTGACATCCTCTGAAAACTCTAGAGATAGAGCTTCTCCTTCGGGAGCAGAGTGACAGGTGGTGCATGGTTGTCGTCAGCTCGTGTCGTGAGATGTTGGGTTAAGTCCCGCAACGAGCGCAACCCTTGATCTTAGTTGCCATCATTAAGTTGGGCACTCTAAGGTGACTGCCGGTGACAAACCGGAGGAAGGTGGGGATGACGTCAAATCATCATGCCCCTTATGACCTGGGCTACACACGTGCTACAATGGACGGTACAAAGAGCTGCAAGACCGCGAGGTGGAGCTAATCTCATAAAACCGTTCTCAGTTCGGATTGTAGGCTGCAACTCGCCTACATGAAGCTGGAATCGCTAGTAATCGCGGATCAGCATGCCGCGGTGAATACGTTCCCGGGCCTTGTACACACCGCCCGTCACACCACGAGAGTTTGTAACACCCGAAGTCGGTGGGGTAACCTTTATGGAGCCAGCCGCCTAAGGTGGGACAGATGATTGGGGTGAAGTCGTAACAAGGTAGCCGTATCGGAAGGTGCGGCTGGATCACCTCCTTTCTATGGAGAATTGATGAACGCAGTTCATCAATAAACGTTGACTTGTTTTGTTTCGTTCAGTTTTGAGAGAACTATCTCTCAAGTTTAAATGTATGTTCTTTGAAAACTAGATAACAGTGTAGCTCATATTTTTTTAATTTTAGTTTGGTTAAGTTAGAAAGGGCGCACGGTGGATGCCTTGACACTAGGAGTCGATGAAGGACGGGACTAACGCCGATATGCTTCGGGGAGCTGTAAGTAAGCTTTGATCCGAAGATTTCCGAATGGGGAAACCCACTATACGTAATGGTATGGTATCCTTACCTGAATACATAGGGTATGGAAGACAGACCCAGGGAACTGAAACATCTAAGTACCTGGAGGAAGAGAAAGCAAATGCGATTTCCTGAGTAGCGGCGAGCGAAACGGAATCTAGCCCAAACCAAGAGGCTTGCCTCTTGGGGTTGTAGGACATTCTATACGGAGTTACAAAGGAACGAGGTAGACGAAGCGACCTGGAAAGGTCCGTCACAGAGGGTAATAACCCCGTAGTCGAAACTTCGTTCTCTCTTGAATGTATCCTGAGTACGGCGGAACACGTGAAATTCCGTCGGAATCTGGGAGGACCATCTCCCAAGGCTAAATACTCCCTAGTGATCGATAGTGAACCAGTACCGTGAGGGAAAGGTGAAAAGCACCCCGGAAGGGGAGTGAAAGAGATCCTGAAACCGTGTGCCTACAAATAGTCAGAGCCCGTTAATGGGTGATGGCGTGCCTTTTGTAGAATGAACCGGCGAGTTACGATCCCGTGCGAGGTTAAGCTGAAGAGGCGGAGCCGCAGCGAAAGCGAGTCTGAATAGGGCGTTTAGTACGTGGTCGTAGACCCGAAACCAGGTGATCTACCCATGTCCAGGGTGAAGTTCAGGTAACACTGAATGGAGGCCCGAACCCACGCACGTTGAAAAGTGCGGGGATGAGGTGTGGGTAGCGGAGAAATTCCAATCGAACCTGGAGATAGCTGGTTCTCCCCGAAATAGCTTTAGGGCTAGCCTTAAGTGTAAGAGTCTTGGAGGTAGAGCACTGATTGAACTAGGGGTCCTCATCGGATTACCGAATTCAGTCAAACTCCGAATGCCAATGACTTATCCTTAGGAGTCAGACTGCGAGTGATAAGATCCGTAGTCAAGAGGGAAACAGCCCAGATCGCCAGCTAAGGTCCCAAAGTGTGTATTAAGTGGAAAAGGATGTGGAGTTGCTTAGACAACTAGGATGTTGGCTCAGAAGCAGCCACCATTTAAAGAGTGCGTAATAGCTCACTAGTCGAGTGACTCTGCGCCGAAAATGTACCGGGGCTAAATACACCACCGAAGCTGCGAATTGATACCAATGGTATCAGTGGTAGGGGAGCGTTCTAAGTGCAGTGAAGTCAGACCGGAAGGACTGGTGGAGCGCTTAGAAGTGAGAATGCCGGTATGAGTAGCGAAAGACGGGTGAGAATCCCGTCCACCGAATGCCTAAGGTTTCCTGAGGAAGGCTCGTCCGCTCAGGGTTAGTCAGGACCTAAGCCGAGGCCGACAGGCGTAGGCGATGGACAACAGGTTGATATTCCTGTACCACCTCTTTATCGTTTGAGCAATGGAGGGACGCAGAAGGATAGAAGAAGCGTGCGATTGGTTGTGCACGTCCAAGCAGTTAGGCTGATAAGTAGGCAAATCCGCTTATCGTGAAGGCTGAGCTGTGATGGGGAAGCTCCTTATGGAGCGAAGTCTTTGATTCCCCGCTGCCAAGAAAAGCTTCTAGCGAGATAAAAGGTGCCTGTACCGCAAACCGACACAGGTAGGCGAGGAGAGAATCCTAAGGTGTGCGAGAGAACTCTGGTTAAGGAACTCGGCAAAATGACCCCGTAACTTCGGGAGAAGGGGTGCTTTCTTAACGGAAAGCCGCAGTGAATAGGCCCAAGCGACTGTTTAGCAAAAACACAGGTCTCTGCGAAGCCGTAAGGCGAAGTATAGGGGCTGACACCTGCCCGGTGCTGGAAGGTTAAGGAGAGGGGTTAGCGTAAGCGAAGCTCTGAACTGAAGCCCCAGTAAACGGCGGCCGTAACTATAACGGTCCTAAGGTAGCGAAATTCCTTGTCGGGTAAGTTCCGACCCGCACGAAAGGTGTAACGATTTGGGCACTGTCTCAACCAGAGACTCGGTGAAATTATAGTACCTGTGAAGATGCAGGTTACCCGCGACAGGACGGAAAGACCCCGTGGAGCTTTACTGTAGCCTGATATTGAATTTTGGTACAGTTTGTACAGGATAGGCGGGAGCCATTGAAACCGGAGCGCTAGCTTCGGTGGAGGCGCTGGTGGGATACCGCCCTGACTGTATTGAAATTCTAACCTACGGGTCTCATCGACCCGGGAGACAGTGTCAGGTGGGCAGTTTGACTGGGGCGGTCGCCTCCTAAAGTGTAACGGAGGCGCCCAAAGGTTCCCTCAGAATGGTTGGAAATCATTCGTAGAGTGCAAAGGCATAAGGGAGCTTGACTGCGAGACCTACAAGTCGAGCAGGGACGAAAGTCGGGCTTAGTGATCCGGTGGTTCCGCATGGAAGGGCCATCGCTCAACGGATAAAAGCTACCCCGGGGATAACAGGCTTATCTCCCCCAAGAGTCCACATCGACGGGGAGGTTTGGCACCTCGATGTCGGCTCATCGCATCCTGGGGCTGTAGTCGGTCCCAAGGGTTGGGCTGTTCGCCCATTAAAGCGGTACGCGAGCTGGGTTCAGAACGTCGTGAGACAGTTCGGTCCCTATCCGTCGTGGGCGCAGGAAATTTGAGAGGAGCTGTCCTTAGTACGAGAGGACCGGGATGGACGCACCGCTGGTGTACCAGTTGTTCTGCCAAGGGCATAGCTGGGTAGCTATGTGCGGAAGGGATAAGTGCTGAAAGCATCTAAGCATGAAGCCCCCCTCAAGATGAGATTTCCCATAGCGTAAGCTAGTAAGATCCCTGAAAGATGATCAGGTTGATAGGTTCGAGGTGGAAGCATGGTGACATGTGGAGCTGACGAATACTAATAGATCGAGGACTTAACCATATAATATGAAGCAAATGTTATCTAGTTTTGAAGGAATATACCTTCATAGTTTGGTGATGATGGCAGAGAGGTCACACCCGTTCCCATACCGAACACGGAAGTTAAGCTCTCTAGCGCCGATGGTAGTTGGGACCTTGTCCCTGTGAGAGTAGGACGTCGCCAAGCAAGATAAAAACACAAGTCTTTTGACTTGTGTTTTTTTGTATATTTGTTTCGTTAGAAACAAGGGTGGAAATATTGCTAAATCATACCAGATGGGAAATTATTTACGGAATCATGATAAAGGCGAAGTATTTTCGCTATTTTTATTAAGCGCTCATTAAACTATATGTATTTCGTAATAGGATCATTATTGGTCATATTTTCAATATAAGAGGGGAACCTCTCTTCTTTTATAATTAATTTCTAAAAAACTTGGCGCATAATTGAAGCTTCTATACTCTAAATGATTTAATGGTTTATGAATTATATAGCTATTTCCCCTTAAAATCCTGTATACAATATCCCTTAACTAATAAACATTAGAGGTGTTTCTGCCGGTAAATATTTCTTTTTCATGATTGGACATCTAAATCTTCTTCATTAATATACTTTTGAAAATAACTCCGTTCATAATTTCAATAATATAGATTTGTGTAATTGCTTCCTTTGAGTTTGCAGTTTGCTCAATCTATTAAACAAGCCCGTCTATATAATTGCATTTTATATAGACGGGCTTGTTTAATTTTTTATTCTTATAATAGTAGCGTTTTGAGGAATGTTTTTTGTTATTAAGTATAGGGAAGTAGTACATAATCTATGAAAATGATACAGGTGCTTTCAATTATTATGAGAACAGCTATATTATGGCTAAATATGTAGTGAGATATAGGCATGTTGAGCAAGGGGCTCATTTACAATTGAAGTGTATATATGGGTATGAAATCTTCTTTGATTGGTAGTCGTAACTTCTTGAGGCATAAATTTTTGAATTCCGTAACGTCAGTGCTACAATGATTGAAAAATAAATGTTAATGAGGTGTTCATATGAAAATTGAAGTTTGGTCTGATTTTGTATGCCCGTTTTGCTATATTGGGAAGCGTAGATTAGAAATGGCTTTAGAGCAATTTCCACATAAGAAAGATGTTGAAGTTGAGTTTAAAAGTTTTGAATTAGATCAAAATGCTCCGATCTACTCTGGAACGAGTATTAATGAAGTGCTTGCATCGAAGTATGGAATTAGTGTTGAAGAAGCTGATCGTAATAATATACAACTAGGCAATCATGCAGCTAGTATGGGTTTGAGTTTCAATTTTGAAGAGATGAAGCCAACAAATACTTTTGATGCACATCGTTTGGCGAAATTCGCAAAGGATCAGGGGAAGGAAAAGGAGATTACAGAAAATCTACTTTTTGCATATTTCACTGAATCGAGAAACTTAAGTGATGTGGAAACACTAGCTAATATTGCTGAAGCTTCCGGTCTAGATAGGGAAGAGGCTTTAAATGTTATTCATAATAAAAATTCTTATGCCAATGAGGTTAGGATTGATGAATCAATTGCTCAACAATATAAAATTACAGGGGTACCTTATTTTATTGTTAATCAAAAGTATGCTATTTCAGGTGCACAACCACTTGAAACCTTTGTTGGTGCACTTCAACAGGTGTGGGAAGAAGAGAACCCTAAGTCTGAACTTCAAGATCTTTCAATAAATAGTACAACAGATGATTATTGTGCAGATGGTAGCTGCTCGATACCTTCAAAGGAATAATATTTAATTCTTTCTTTCTATTATGGTGTGCATAATGTAATGAGGGGATAAATTTAAAATGTCATATGTATATTAATGACATCTAAATACGAATAACCTACAGTGACTTTTATAGGTTATTCGTATTTAGTTTATTTTGGGGAGTTACATTCAAGTGTATTATTATTGTGCTAACGGCTTGTTGGTATAGTTAATTCATATTTTTATAAAAAACTTATTTAAAACTATTGACGATTAATATACATGGGTGTAATATAGAACAAGTCGCCGATAGCAACAACGCAGAAAGCGACAAAAGAAATAAAAAAACTTGGTTGACATTGAAATATGAAAATGTTAACATAAGGGAGTCGCAAATGAGCGGCAAACAAGTTCTTTGAAAACTGAACGAAACAAACAACGTGAACGTCAATTTTTATTTTTAGATGCTAGACAAACTAACTTTATTGGAGAGTTTGATCCTGGCTCAGGATGAACGCTGGCGGCGTGCCTAATACATGCAAGTCGAGCGAATGGATTAAGAGCTTGCTCTTATGAAGTTAGCGGCGGACGGGTGAGTAACACGTGGGTAACCTACCCATAAGACTGGGATAACTCCGGGAAACCGGGGCTAATACCGGATAATATTTTGAACTGCATAGTTCGAAATTGAAAGGCGGCTTCGGCTGTCACTTATGGATGGACCCGCGTCGCATTAGCTAGTTGGTGAGGTAACGGCTCACCAAGGCGACGATGCGTAGCCGACCTGAGAGGGTGATCGGCCACACTGGGACTGAGACACGGCCCAGACTCCTACGGGAGGCAGCAGTAGGGAATCTTCCGCAATGGACGAAAGTCTGACGGAGCAACGCCGCGTGAGTGATGAAGGCTTTCGGGTCGTAAAACTCTGTTGTTAGGGAAGAACAAGTGCTAGTTGAATAAGCTGGCACCTTGACGGTACCTAACCAGAAAGCCACGGCTAACTACGTGCCAGCAGCCGCGGTAATACGTAGGTGGCAAGCGTTATCCGGAATTATTGGGCGTAAAGCGCGCGCAGGTGGTTTCTTAAGTCTGATGTGAAAGCCCACGGCTCAACCGTGGAGGGTCATTGGAAACTGGGAGACTTGAGTGCAGAAGAGGAAAGTGGAATTCCATGTGTAGCGGTGAAATGCGTAGAGATATGGAGGAACACCAGTGGCGAAGGCGACTTTCTGGTCTGTAACTGACACTGAGGCGCGAAAGCGTGGGGAGCAAACAGGATTAGATACCCTGGTAGTCCACGCCGTAAACGATGAGTGCTAAGTGTTAGAGGGTTTCCGCCCTTTAGTGCTGAAGTTAACGCATTAAGCACTCCGCCTGGGGAGTACGGCCGCAAGGCTGAAACTCAAAGGAATTGACGGGGGCCCGCACAAGCGGTGGAGCATGTGGTTTAATTCGAAGCAACGCGAAGAACCTTACCAGGTCTTGACATCCTCTGAAAACTCTAGAGATAGAGCTTCTCCTTCGGGAGCAGAGTGACAGGTGGTGCATGGTTGTCGTCAGCTCGTGTCGTGAGATGTTGGGTTAAGTCCCGCAACGAGCGCAACCCTTGATCTTAGTTGCCA
This sequence comes from Bacillus sp. TH50, assembly GCF_016650565.1. Lineage (NCBI taxonomy): Bacteria > Bacillati > Bacillota > Bacilli > Caryophanales > Bacillaceae > Bacillus > Bacillus sp. TH50. The sequence goes on from NZ_JAEKFM010000004.1 coordinate 185,862, forward strand.
TCATTAAGTTGGGCACTCTAAGGTGACTGCCGGTGACAAACCGGAGGAAGGTGGGGATGACGTCAAATCATCATGCCCCTTATGACCTGGGCTACACACGTGCTACAATGGACGGTACAAAGAGCTGCAAGACCGCGAGGTGGAGCTAATCTCATAAAACCGTTCTCAGTTCGGATTGTAGGCTGCAACTCGCCTACATGAAGCTGGAATCGCTAGTAATCGCGGATCAGCATGCCGCGGTGAATACGTTCCCGGGCCTTGTACACACCGCCCGTCACACCACGAGAGTTTGTAACACCCGAAGTCGGTGGGGTAACCTTTATGGAGCCAGCCGCCTAAGGTGGGACAGATGATTGGGGTGAAGTCGTAACAAGGTAGCCGTATCGGAAGGTGCGGCTGGATCACCTCCTTTCTATGGAGAATTGATGAACGCAGTTCATCAATAAACGTTGACTTGTTTTGTTTCGTTCAGTTTTGAGAGAACTATCTCTCAAGTTTAAATGTATGTTCTTTGAAAACTAGATAACAGTGTAGCTCATATTTTTTTAATTTTAGTTTGGTTAAGTTAGAAAGGGCGCACGGTGGATGCCTTGACACTAGGAGTCGATGAAGGACGGGACTAACGCCGATATGCTTCGGGGAGCTGTAAGTAAGCTTTGATCCGAAGATTTCCGAATGGGGAAACCCACTATACGTAATGGTATGGTATCCTTACCTGAATACATAGGGTATGGAAGACAGACCCAGGGAACTGAAACATCTAAGTACCTGGAGGAAGAGAAAGCAAATGCGATTTCCTGAGTAGCGGCGAGCGAAACGGAATCTAGCCCAAACCAAGAGGCTTGCCTCTTGGGGTTGTAGGACATTCTATACGGAGTTACAAAGGAACGAGGTAGACGAAGCGACCTGGAAAGGTCCGTCACAGAGGGTAATAACCCCGTAGTCGAAACTTCGTTCTCTCTTGAATGTATCCTGAGTACGGCGGAACACGTGAAATTCCGTCGGAATCTGGGAGGACCATCTCCCAAGGCTAAATACTCCCTAGTGATCGATAGTGAACCAGTACCGTGAGGGAAAGGTGAAAAGCACCCCGGAAGGGGAGTGAAAGAGATCCTGAAACCGTGTGCCTACAAATAGTCAGAGCCCGTTAATGGGTGATGGCGTGCCTTTTGTAGAATGAACCGGCGAGTTACGATCCCGTGCGAGGTTAAGCTGAAGAGGCGGAGCCGCAGCGAAAGCGAGTCTGAATAGGGCGTTTAGTACGTGGTCGTAGACCCGAAACCAGGTGATCTACCCATGTCCAGGGTGAAGTTCAGGTAACACTGAATGGAGGCCCGAACCCACGCACGTTGAAAAGTGCGGGGATGAGGTGTGGGTAGCGGAGAAATTCCAATCGAACCTGGAGATAGCTGGTTCTCCCCGAAATAGCTTTAGGGCTAGCCTTAAGTGTAAGAGTCTTGGAGGTAGAGCACTGATTGAACTAGGGGTCCTCATCGGATTACCGAATTCAGTCAAACTCCGAATGCCAATGACTTATCCTTAGGAGTCAGACTGCGAGTGATAAGATCCGTAGTCAAGAGGGAAACAGCCCAGATCGCCAGCTAAGGTCCCAAAGTGTGTATTAAGTGGAAAAGGATGTGGAGTTGCTTAGACAACTAGGATGTTGGCTCAGAAGCAGCCACCATTTAAAGAGTGCGTAATAGCTCACTAGTCGAGTGACTCTGCGCCGAAAATGTACCGGGGCTAAATACACCACCGAAGCTGCGAATTGATACCAATGGTATCAGTGGTAGGGGAGCGTTCTAAGTGCAGTGAAGTCAGACCGGAAGGACTGGTGGAGCGCTTAGAAGTGAGAATGCCGGTATGAGTAGCGAAAGACGGGTGAGAATCCCGTCCACCGAATGCCTAAGGTTTCCTGAGGAAGGCTCGTCCGCTCAGGGTTAGTCAGGACCTAAGCCGAGGCCGACAGGCGTAGGCGATGGACAACAGGTTGATATTCCTGTACCACCTCTTTATCGTTTGAGCAATGGAGGGACGCAGAAGGATAGAAGAAGCGTGCGATTGGTTGTGCACGTCCAAGCAGTTAGGCTGATAAGTAGGCAAATCCGCTTATCGTGAAGGCTGAGCTGTGATGGGGAAGCTCCTTATGGAGCGAAGTCTTTGATTCCCCGCTGCCAAGAAAAGCTTCTAGCGAGATAAAAGGTGCCTGTACCGCAAACCGACACAGGTAGGCGAGGAGAGAATCCTAAGGTGTGCGAGAGAACTCTGGTTAAGGAACTCGGCAAAATGACCCCGTAACTTCGGGAGAAGGGGTGCTTTCTTAACGGAAAGCCGCAGTGAATAGGCCCAAGCGACTGTTTAGCAAAAACACAGGTCTCTGCGAAGCCGTAAGGCGAAGTATAGGGGCTGACACCTGCCCGGTGCTGGAAGGTTAAGGAGAGGGGTTAGCGTAAGCGAAGCTCTGAACTGAAGCCCCAGTAAACGGCGGCCGTAACTATAACGGTCCTAAGGTAGCGAAATTCCTTGTCGGGTAAGTTCCGACCCGCACGAAAGGTGTAACGATTTGGGCACTGTCTCAACCAGAGACTCGGTGAAATTATAGTACCTGTGAAGATGCAGGTTACCCGCGACAGGACGGAAAGACCCCGTGGAGCTTTACTGTAGCCTGATATTGAATTTTGGTACAGTTTGTACAGGATAGGCGGGAGCCATTGAAACCGGAGCGCTAGCTTCGGTGGAGGCGCTGGTGGGATACCGCCCTGACTGTATTGAAATTCTAACCTACGGGTCTCATCGACCCGGGAGACAGTGTCAGGTGGGCAGTTTGACTGGGGCGGTCGCCTCCTAAAGTGTAACGGAGGCGCCCAAAGGTTCCCTCAGAATGGTTGGAAATCATTCGTAGAGTGCAAAGGCATAAGGGAGCTTGACTGCGAGACCTACAAGTCGAGCAGGGACGAAAGTCGGGCTTAGTGATCCGGTGGTTCCGCATGGAAGGGCCATCGCTCAACGGATAAAAGCTACCCCGGGGATAACAGGCTTATCTCCCCCAAGAGTCCACATCGACGGGGAGGTTTGGCACCTCGATGTCGGCTCATCGCATCCTGGGGCTGTAGTCGGTCCCAAGGGTTGGGCTGTTCGCCCATTAAAGCGGTACGCGAGCTGGGTTCAGAACGTCGTGAGACAGTTCGGTCCCTATCCGTCGTGGGCGCAGGAAATTTGAGAGGAGCTGTCCTTAGTACGAGAGGACCGGGATGGACGCACCGCTGGTGTACCAGTTGTTCTGCCAAGGGCATAGCTGGGTAGCTATGTGCGGAAGGGATAAGTGCTGAAAGCATCTAAGCATGAAGCCCCCCTCAAGATGAGATTTCCCATAGCGTAAGCTAGTAAGATCCCTGAAAGATGATCAGGTTGATAGGTTCGAGGTGGAAGCATGGTGACATGTGGAGCTGACGAATACTAATAGATCGAGGACTTAACCATATAATATGAAGCAAATGTTATCTAGTTTTGAAGGAATATACCTTCATCAGTTTGGTGATGATGGCAGAGAGGTCACACCCGTTCCCATACCGAACACGGAAGTTAAGCTCTCTAGCGCCGATGGTAGTTGGGACCTTGTCCCTGTGAGAGTAGGACG
>NZ_JAEKFM010000005.1:0-4709 GCF_016650565.1 Bacillus sp. TH50
CTTTAAGACGAGTCAGAATGACTCGTCTTTTTTGTGTTTAATGAAATAAGCTTGTTATTAATGGCTTAAGAAATCCATTGATAACAAGCTTATTTGTTTAAAGGTAAGCGTATTTATATAAAATTGTTATTCATTATAGGCTTTAACAACGATAAGGAAATTCCAAATTAAAAAGCCCAACTTCTCCACAAATCAAAATAGAGAAATTGAGCTTTTCAGTTACTTCATTTATTTATTGAATTCATTAACTGAAAGAAGTATTCAGGTTTATGAGTCTTATTTAGGTTATACCATGAATGTAATGCATCTGGTGTAAATACATCTATTTTTTTCAGTACCTCCATTGCAAATTCCAGAGGAGCTATTCCTGATGCAGTAACTAAATTCGCATCAGATACCGCAGATCCCAACTCATAGAACTTTTCTCCTTTATAGTTAGGACATACCATTTTAGTATATTCTAAGTTATTACTTGTATGCTTTCTAGTATCTAAGTATCCCATATTCGCGAGGCCCTCAGTTGCACCACAAATTGCAGCAACAATAGTGCCAAGCTTTAAAGCTTGGCCAATTCTTTCCAAGATAGGTTGATGAATTTCTTCACTCCAAGTAGTCCCTCCTGGTAAAATTAAAAGATCTTTACTCTCAAGAGTACATTCATCAAGGGAAATATCTGGTTTTATGCTCAGTCCTCCCATAGTAGTAATCATTTCTTTATTAGCTCCTACTGTAATTACTTTTAAAGGTGCTAAATCTTTTTTGAAATATCTTCCTGAGTTTAGTTCAGCAATTAAATATCCATATTCCCAGTCCGACATTGTATTAAATACATATAGAAAAGCTTTTTTTGTTTGCATCCAATAACACTCCAATCACGATTGATATAGCTATTATAATATAACTTCCCTGACAGTTGATGTCAGGGAAGTTATCATACTTGATGAAATTTTATTAATTCCGACAGAACTTCAATAAGTCTTTTCTTAAGACTTATTGGCTCAATAACTTTAATAGATTTATTGTACGGTAAAAGTAAATAAGGTACATATGTATGTATCATATCTTTTTCAAGAAGAAAAACTGCTTGATTTGAAGTCCGTTCTTGTAAATAATGTCCTAAAAACCAATGTTGGCAAATATCAGCCAATACACTTTTATCCCCATTAATAACCAAAGAAATAATCCCTTCCTTATCTTCTATAGTTGGAAGAAGACTTTTTATAAAAAAGTCACGTGCTGAAAAATTTTCTGGCCGGTTAAACTTATTTTTGGTTAGCATTAGACTTTCAATTCGATCTACTCTAAAACTACGGATATCATTCCTAAGATGACAAAATCCAATCACATACCACTTATTATTCCAATAGATAATTCTGTACGGATCGACCAATCTATAATTTAATTGCTTTTCGCCACTTTTATGGTAAAGAATTTTTACTGAGTACCCGTCAGCTACGGCCTGTTCCAACTCCTTCAAAAAAGGTTCTATAGAGAGTGAACTTAATCGACTTATTACTTCAAGACTAGTTAAATGTTGGTTTATCTTTGTTTCCTGCTCTTGATTTGAGTATTTACTTAGTTTTGAAATGGCCCTATTTAGTGCTTCACCTCCATAATATCCGGCTTCTTCTGCAAAAACAGCAGCGTGAAATAGTGAAGTTTGCTCCTCAAAATCAAAAAAAAGAGGAGCCTCAATAAAATTGTTCAATAAAGTGTATCCACCGTTATGTCCTGGTTCTGAAATTATAGGTACGCCACTTGTTGAAATTGTATCAATATAACGATACACAGTCCTTATATTCATCTCTAACTTTTCTGAAATTTGTTTTGCAGTAATTTTTTCACCTGAACGAAGCATCCATAGAATTGCTAACATATTGTCAATTTTAGGCATATAATTCCACCTCTATATGAAATTTATTTTCTATTATATATTTCCGATTTTTGATATAACTCATCAACTGTTCCTTTCCGATAGCTTTCTATATAATGCGGCCCTAGACACATTTGTAATTTCACAAATTTGATTTACAGTCATATCTCCCTCTTTATAAAGCTTTACTGCATATTCATTCCTGCATGATTTTTATGGTACTTCTTTAACCGACCTTTAAACTTTCCTTCTTTCTTAGCCAGTTCAATTCCTTCACGCTGCCGCATACGGATAAGATCACGTTCTAATTGGTTTACACCCGCCATAACCGTAATTAAGAATTGGCTGTAGGGATTATCTTCTGATAAATCTAGCCATGTATCTTTTAAGGATTTTAAATTTGCCTTTTTATTCCGTGTGTTATCGATTAATTCAAATAAATCTTGTGTACTACGAGTAATCCGAGTTAAGTCCGTAACATAAATGATGTCACCTTCTTGTATATCCTCTAACATTTTTTGAAGTTGCTCACGATCTTTTGTTGCTCCGGAAACTTTTTCTTCAAAAATAATATCCATTCCGATTTCGTTCAGTTGCTGAAATTGCCTTGAAGGATTCTGGCTAGTTGAACTGACGCGTATATAACCGATTTTTCGCAAAATATCACTTCATTTTTGAGAAAAGTCTTATGAGACGCTCTTAACTATGATTTTATCAGTCTCCTAAACTCTATTGATATATAATTGAACTAATTAACTGAATAATTATAGAAATGAGATGATACTGTATGATAATGGCTTTAATTCGTGAATAGCAAAGAAGCTACCACATGTTAAATTGAAGTGAACCCGAATAGTGGTACATGAAAAAAGTTTGAAGAAAAAAATTCATTGTAACAGAATATTTGTTTCATTTATCCCGCTATTTGCGGGCAGTAAAACTCCCACCTCGAAATTCAGCTGGAGCAAAGAAGTTAGGTGGGAGCCCTGTTGCCTGTAAACGCCCGATTGGTGAAGGCTAATAATCAGTGGGGGATCAACAACCCCCACTGATTATTAGCCTTCACTTCATTTGTTTTAAGTAGTTATATGGTGAAAGTGGTGGAGTTAAAAAGATAATAGCGCGTGTTCTTTTTTTCTGAATCTGGCTTTTGAAGAGCGGCGATAATTTCAAAATATAGTTCTTGAAAATCTTATGTATTACTTTCGCATATAACATTTTGGATAAAGATGTGTGGATTAATGTTTAGACTCTATAATCTTTTTTATAGTTTGGATAGTTTGTTACACGAAATTCCAAAGAAAATTTTCGAGCGGGAAGATCAGTTATGAGTAGTAATATTGGAACTGCTCTTGTACATAGTGTTCAGCTTCTTTATAAGTTCTACTTGTTTCCTCTAGTAGTTGGATAAGAATCTTTTTTTTGTAGCCTTATAAATAAGATAACTAAAATATAGTTGGCCACTGGTTGCTATTTGAACAGCATATTTGTCTTTATTATCACGTTGATATAAATAAGTTGGAGGAAGAATGGGTTCATCGGGAATAAATGTAGGTAGTTATATACTCTATTTGTAATTTGGTTGGAAATAATGAAACTATATGCTTTGTTAGCGATGCTATTTGCTCTTCTAACGGAAAACTTATAGATATAGGATACAACTCTTTAAATTTTATAATTTTGTAGCTTTTATATAGAAGATAAGTGTAAGTGAAAAATTATAGTGTGATTACTTAAATGCAAGGAAGTAGTGATGTATAACAAGAGAATAGAACGTTTGTTCTTGAATGGTGTAATGGACATACTCAATCAATTGAGGCGCTTATTTTCTATTGGACATATGCGTTTAAAGAAGAGCTGCCATACTAGGTTCGGATTTCCAGTATAGCTTGTAACTTTACATGCTTTAGTGAAGTGGTTCTTCAGTAAAGTATATTTCAATTATTAATATTGGATTTATTGACACTCCCACTGCTAAAGGGGCAACCTGATTAACATCAGTGTGATTCTTGCTACCAAAGGCGAAGTCCATTTTTGGTATCGCTGACGTGCAAGATTGTATTGTGCCATCACGACTCTCACTATAGACCGTATAGGTTCGCGAGCTACGTTGCTATGACCGTTTTGCATGTTCATATGTTTTAGCGTCTTTTTCTAGTCTATAGTTGACGTGTATCAAAACAATAAGTGTTTTCTGTGAAAGTATCGTGAAATCTGTAAACGAACCAATTATTCTATCTCCAACTGGTTTTATGAAATAATCTACGAATGGTCCTTTACTCATCATAATTTTTAATATTAATTGAATCTAGTCTATAGTCGGTTCATTCTATTATGAATGGTTCAGGAGAGTGTGTGTACTGTTAGAAAGAGATATTGTAATTAAGATAAGGAAAGTAAATGAAGTTGCTAGAAAAGAATTTCTTGTGGAACCCAGTAATGTACGGGGGATAATCCTCTTGAAATAGAGAGGTTTGTTAGGGGAGATTAGTAGATAGAGGTAGACAATGATTGCTATTTAGTAAAATCTTTGTGGATTCTTATGTAACCTTTACTAATCGGTAATTTATGATCGTCAGGCTCACTACTAACTTCTTTGCTTCAGCCGAACTTTGAGGTGGGAGTCTTACTGTCCGCAAATAGCGGGATAAAATGGTGTGAACATATTAAATTAAATATCTTTATAAAAAGGTGTTGACGATTAGAGTATTGAGGTGTAATATAGGACAAGTCGCCGATAGCAACAACGCAGAAAGCGACAAAAGAAATAAAAAAACTTGGTTGACATTGAAATATGAAAATGTTAACATAAGGGAGTCGCAAATGAGCGGCAAAC
>NZ_JAEKFM010000006.1:0-18135 GCF_016650565.1 Bacillus sp. TH50
CTTTAAGACGAGTCAGAATGACTCGTCTTTTTTGTGTTTAATGAAATAAGCTTGTTATTAATGGCTCAAGAAATCCATTGATAACAAGCTTATTTGTTTAAAGATAAATGTATTTATCTAGTATGGATTTCCGGTAAAATCGTTATTTATCATAGCTTCACTTTGTTTTTTACATCGATAAGCTTAAAACGTTCGCAAACGAGCAGCATATCTTCAGAAAAACTAAGACCAAGTTCGCTTAGTTCCTTTGTAAAAAACTGAATATGGGTATCTCTCCAGTAACTATAGGTACGATCGCCTTCACCCTCAGCTATAGCAAATTCTTCAGTCACTTCATTCATTGGCATTATAGTTACTTCTATTGTCTTAATAATAGCTACAGGTTCATCCTGACTATTGAGTACAATACTATAATCGTTAGTTGTTGGTAGTAGTTCATTTTCTAATTCATAAAAAATATGGCCGGAGCATGTTGCGGTTTTCACACCATCAATGAATAATTGAGCGAGATAATCAGGAGAATCACCAAATTGCCAAGCTGTAACAGATTCTGGTTTTTCATTGTTTCCCCAATAAGTATCCCAGTATGATTGTGCTAATGGATTCATTTGTATATTTACCTCACTTTAGTTAAAATTCATTTTTTTATAAGCCTTGAGCAACTTGCTTATTTGTAATAGTTTTGTAGTCATATAAAATCTGGGTTGTTGTATTACGGATTAATACAAGTAATACGCTGAAGGAATATGGTTTATAAACTCGTTCTGTCCATTTATGACCATTTTCTACGTAGACGCCCATATTAATAGGCAGGATGTTTGATTTTCGAATTGTTTCGTATGGCAATGGATATAGTTGTTATGTAGTCTATTTGTGATTTGGGCTGCAATAAAATTAGGATCAATGCCAGACAATGTATCACCTACATGTACTTCTCTTCCATAAATATAGAAACAAGGAAGAAGTGATGTATAGCAAAGAGGTGGGAACGTTAGTTCTATCGTGGTGTAATGGGTAGACTCAATCAATTGAGGTGCTTATTTTTACTTTAGTATATGTGTATAAAGAAGAAATGCTATTACTAGGTTCGGATTTCAAATATAGCTTTTAACGTTACATATTTTAATGAAGTGTTGATTATAAGTAAAGAATATTCTAATTATTAATATTGATCTATTATCCACTATGCCATATCGAAGTGAGTAATACTAGAGGTGAAATAGATAAAAACCGATATTCCTTGAATATCGGTTTAATAATATGTGACTTATATGAAGCTATAGCAATACGAAAAGTGTAAATACAATAGCTAACAAAATACGATAATATGCAAAAGGTTTTAAACCTATCTTTTCTAAAAGCTTCAGGAAGGTTACTACCGCTAGCATTGCTACTATAAAAGAGGTAATGAATCCTATAGCAAACATAGGAATATCATCCGCACTTAAATACTTCCAACTTTTTAATAAGTCTAAGCCTGTAGCTCCAACCATTACAGGAAGAGCAATGAGAAAAGAGAACTCAGATGCAGCCTTATAATTTACTTTCGCTAATAGACCTCCAGAAATAGTAGAGCCCGCTCTAGAGAAGCCAGGATATACTGCTAAGCATTGAAATAATCCAATTGTTAATGCTTGACGGTATGTTAAATCATCTAGTGAAAAGGCGGTTGCCTCTGCTTTTTTTGCTTCTGCAAAAAGCATAAGAATTGCTCCTGCTACAAGTCCGATTACGACAGTATACGGCTGAAATAAGTATGTTTTAATAACATCATGTAATAATAAGCCAACAACTACTGCTGGGAATACGCCGAGAAAAACATGTAATGCATTGAATTTTTTCTCTTTCCGTAGAAGGGGTTTAATATTACATAAAGAAACAAGGCGTTTATGATATAAAATCGCGATAGCTAAAATTGCCCCTAACTGTATGACAATTTCAAACGTTTTTGCCCTTTCTCCTTCAAAACCTAATAAATGTCCGACTAATATAAGATGGCCAGTAGAAGAGATGGGTAAAAATTCAGCTAACCCTTCTACAATGCCAAGTATGAAGGCAATGATAAGATCGCTCATAGTTTCACTCCTATAGATTAATGAATATCTACTCTTTTAAAATAGAATAGTGTTGTAATAAATCCGAAAATAGCTGTTACTGCAATGATGATATAAGAATACTCTGGTGGATAAGTCGGTTGTAATTCGTTATTTGCTATATCTAGAGTAGCGGTCCATGGGAATAGGTCTTTATGTTTTGAATTTACGATCATAAGGTTAGTCATTGTAATAATGATTGTTAATATAATAGGCGGTACATAGGTCTTCATTACAAGAGTTAGTAGTACAATAGGTGAAGACAAAAGAAAGAGAAGTCCACCACATATTAAAAATTTTACGAGAGAGCCTAAAAGTAAGGTGATACTAAACCCAGGGAAGCTACCTATTAGTCCTAATAATAAAGTTAGCGTCCAAGCAACTAAAGTTAGCATCATGATCCAAAGGAATAGAAGGATAAACTTACTTATAATAAAGTTAATACGTGATACTGGGATAGTTAGCAAGTTTTTTAATGTATCTTCCGTGTATTCACGGGTAAATAGATAAGCGATTACAACTCCATATAAGGGGAATCCTATAATTAAAGTAGTGTATAGGTTAACTTCAGTGAACAGTTGACCAAATAAAATAGTTGGAGTAGGCTGCTTTGTCTTCAGGTGTATATAAGAAGCTACAACCACTAAAAATGGCGCGACACCTGCTCCGATAATACTAATCAAAAACATATTGGATCGTTTCAATTTTAATAGTTCTGTATAAAGAAGATTAACCAATTGCGCCACCCCCAACTAGTTTTGTGAAATAATCTTCTAGTCTATCTTCGCTCATCACAATTTTTAATACTTCAATATCGTTTCGAACTAACGTTCTGTTAATGTGTCCTTGCTGTCCAAAGTGAGAATAAACGCGAATATTTCCTTCATCATGTACCTCATAATCAAAAATTTGAAAATGCTTTTCTAATAGCATTGCAGCTTTATTGTCATTATTTGCCTGGAATTCTATGTACTTACGATTGGCTTTACGCAGTGTATCAAGAGAAACTTCTTCTAATAACCTTCCTTCATGAATAATTCCCATACGATCGACTAGTTGTTCCACCTCAGCTAATATATGACTAGAAATGAGTATCGTTATATTTCTGTCTTGAGCTAAAGATTTAATGAGTTTTCGCATTTCTTTAATACCGATTGGATCTAGTCCGTTAGTTGGTTCATCTAGTATGAGTAGTTCAGGATAATGGAGAAGAGCACGGGTGATTCCTAAGCGTTGCTTCATTCCTAAAGAGTATTTTCCTACTAATTTTTTTGTTTCGTGCTGCAAGCCTACAATTTCTAATGCTTCTTCAATTGCATTCCTTTTGTGAACTCCAATTATCTTTGCATTAATTAATAAGTTCTCTCTTGCAGTTAAGTTTTCATAAAATCCTGGGACTTCAACGATAGAACCGATTCTTCTTAAAGTGTCTTTTGGATTCCGAAGTAAATCCTCACCGAATATTTCTATATTTCCACTTGTAGGTTTTATAAGACTAAGCAGCATACGGATTGTAGTTGTTTTACCAGCACCGTTACGCCCTATGAATCCATAAATCTCTCCTTGCTGTACATTTATATTTAGATTATCTACTGACTTTTGGTTCCCATAAACTTTAGTAAGGTTTGTCGTTTTTATAATTGTATTTATAGGGGGCACCTACTTTCTATAAGTTCTTAATTACATAATAAAAAGGAAGGTTTAACTGCGTATTAATCATTTCTTAATTATTTCTTAAAAGTAGTGTGTTTTGGGACGGAAAAACCAAAAGTAGTTCGTTCCCAAGGAATACTGTCAACCCATATACGCCCACCATTTTTTTCAACGAGGGCTTTAGAAATAGAAAGTCCGAGGCCACTACCACCGTAAGAAGGATTTCTTGATTGTTCGCTGCGGTACATCCGCTTAAATACGTTTTGTAAATCATGTTTTGGAATACCGGGTCCCTTGTCCCAAATAAGAATCTCATATTCTGTATTGGTTTCTAGTAGTTCGACTCCTACTATTTTCCCAGCTTTTCCGTGATGGATAGCGTTTTTTATTAGATTACCTATAATTCGTATAAGGCTAAGGTGATCTGCAATAATAGGGGAAGTAGATTCTGGTATGAGAACTTGTAGTTCAATGTTATGTTTTGATAGCTCGGGTAAAAATTCGATTAATACTTCTCTAGTAACCTCAGAAAAATCGAGTTCTTCTTCTTTTAATGGAAATTCATCAGCATCTAGCTTGGCCATATTAAAGATTTCATCGACCAGATGTTTTAAGTCATTCGATTTCTTATAAAGTATTTCAAGATATTCTTGCTTTTCTACTTCAGAAGCAGCGACATCATCTTTTAAAGCATCAATATATCCAATAATAGAAGTAAGTGGTGTCCGGATATCATGTGAGATATTAGATAAAAGTTGTTTTCTAGCTTCTTGGGATTTCCTTGCTTCGATCTGACCCTTTTCTAATGCAGTTATTAAGTCGTTTATTGAAAACACGATACTATTTAGTGAACGGTCGTTATTTGTGAATAGCCTCGTTTGTAAATTCCCTTTAAGTGCACGGCTTAATTTAGTAACCATCGATTCGTTGCTTTGAATAAAGTGAACTCTTGAAAAGAAAAGATATATTGTGATTATGATAAGAGCACTAAATAAAGATATTTTTACATGGTATCCCATATCTATATTTAAAAGTCCGCAAATGATAAGTTGTAATGAAATAAGAAAGAGGACCTTATCATTTTTCAACCTTTTCACCTACAAACTTATAACCGATTCCCCATACAGTCTGAATGAATTTTGGATTGGAAGAATCAATTTCTATTTTCTTTCTAAGCTTTCTAATATGCACCATAACTGTATTATCATCTTCTATATAATTATCGTCCCATACATTCCGAAAGAGTTGTGTTTTCGTAAATACTTGCTCTGGGTTTGAAGCGAAGAATTTTAATAGTTCAAGTTCTTTTCCAGTTAAGTTGATTTCTTTTCCGTTCGTATGGACTGTGTATTTTTTAAAATCGATAGTTAGTCCTTTAAATGTTAAAGTTGTTTTCTCTTGTACGTTAGTGTTACTTCCAAGAACTAAAAAACGTCGCATAAGAGCTTTTACTCTTGCAACCACTTCGTGAATACTGAAAGGTTTCGTAATATAATCATCAGCACCTATGCTTAAGCCCAAAATTTTATCAACTTCGTGATCTTTAGCAGTTAGCATTAATATAGGAATGTTGGTTGTATCTCTAAGTTTTCTACACACTTCGATACCATCTACTTTCGGCATCATAAGATCTAATATAACGAGGTTGTAGTTATTTTGGTTAAATAAGCACAACGCTTCTTCGCCATTAATTGCAGTATCTACCATATATAATTCTCGTTCTAAATATCTTTTTAATAAGTCTCGAATTTCTTTATCGTCATCTGCTATAAGAATACGTATATCTTTCATATCGTCACCTGTTTCTAATAGAATGTTATTGATATTACAACTTGATAAACAAAGGGGGATAGGGAGCGGTAATAAAAAATAAAGCAACTTTCTAATTATATACTATTAATTGTTAAAATAAGGTTGCTAGTTTAGCTGAAAAGAATCAATTGTATGAGTTCGGTAAGATGGGGGAAGCGAGTCCTTTGAAATAGAGAAGTGCCTAAATGGAATAGTATTTAGAAGAATAGATTGGTAAAGAAAAGTAGACGATGGTTTCTATTTTAATGAGATCTTTGTAGGTCCTTATCTAGAGTTAAAAGAGTGCAAAGGTACTAAATTAAATTTCTTTATAAAAAGGTGTTGACGATTAGAGTATTGAGGTGTAATATAGGACAAGTCGCCGATAGCAACAACGCAGAAAGCGACAAAAGAAATAAAAAAACTTGGTTGACATTGAAATATGAAAATGTTAACATAAGGGAGTCGCAAATGAGCGGCAAACAAGTTCTTTGAAAACTGAACGAAACAAACAACGTGAACGTCAATTTTTATTTTTAGATGCTAGACAAACTAACTTTATTGGAGAGTTTGATCCTGGCTCAGGATGAACGCTGGCGGCGTGCCTAATACATGCAAGTCGAGCGAATGGATTAAGAGCTTGCTCTTATGAAGTTAGCGGCGGACGGGTGAGTAACACGTGGGTAACCTACCCATAAGACTGGGATAACTCCGGGAAACCGGGGCTAATACCGGATAATATTTTGAACTGCATAGTTCAAAATTGAAAGGCGGCTTCGGCTGTCACTTATGGATGGACCCGCGTCGCATTAGCTAGTTGGTGAGGTAACGGCTCACCAAGGCGACGATGCGTAGCCGACCTGAGAGGGTGATCGGCCACACTGGGACTGAGACACGGCCCAGACTCCTACGGGAGGCAGCAGTAGGGAATCTTCCGCAATGGACGAAAGTCTGACGGAGCAACGCCGCGTGAGTGATGAAGGCTTTCGGGTCGTAAAACTCTGTTGTTAGGGAAGAACAAGTGCTAGTTGAATAAGCTGGCACCTTGACGGTACCTAACCAGAAAGCCACGGCTAACTACGTGCCAGCAGCCGCGGTAATACGTAGGTGGCAAGCGTTATCCGGAATTATTGGGCGTAAAGCGCGCGCAGGTGGTTTCTTAAGTCTGATGTGAAAGCCCACGGCTCAACCGTGGAGGGTCATTGGAAACTGGGAGACTTGAGTGCAGAAGAGGAAAGTGGAATTCCATGTGTAGCGGTGAAATGCGTAGAGATATGGAGGAACACCAGTGGCGAAGGCGACTTTCTGGTCTGTAACTGACACTGAGGCGCGAAAGCGTGGGGAGCAAACAGGATTAGATACCCTGGTAGTCCACGCCGTAAACGATGAGTGCTAAGTGTTAGAGGGTTTCCGCCCTTTAGTGCTGAAGTTAACGCATTAAGCACTCCGCCTGGGGAGTACGGCCGCAAGGCTGAAACTCAAAGGAATTGACGGGGGCCCGCACAAGCGGTGGAGCATGTGGTTTAATTCGAAGCAACGCGAAGAACCTTACCAGGTCTTGACATCCTCTGAAAACTCTAGAGATAGAGCTTCTCCTTCGGGAGCAGAGTGACAGGTGGTGCATGGTTGTCGTCAGCTCGTGTCGTGAGATGTTGGGTTAAGTCCCGCAACGAGCGCAACCCTTGATCTTAGTTGCCATCATTAAGTTGGGCACTCTAAGGTGACTGCCGGTGACAAACCGGAGGAAGGTGGGGATGACGTCAAATCATCATGCCCCTTATGACCTGGGCTACACACGTGCTACAATGGACGGTACAAAGAGCTGCAAGACCGCGAGGTGGAGCTAATCTCATAAAACCGTTCTCAGTTCGGATTGTAGGCTGCAACTCGCCTACATGAAGCTGGAATCGCTAGTAATCGCGGATCAGCATGCCGCGGTGAATACGTTCCCGGGCCTTGTACACACCGCCCGTCACACCACGAGAGTTTGTAACACCCGAAGTCGGTGGGGTAACCTTTATGGAGCCAGCCGCCTAAGGTGGGACAGATGATTGGGGTGAAGTCGTAACAAGGTAGCCGTATCGGAAGGTGCGGCTGGATCACCTCCTTTCTATGGAGAATTGATGAACGCAGTTCATCAATAAACGTTGACTTGTTTTGTTTCGTTCAGTTTTGAGAGAACTATCTCTCAAGTTTAAATGTATGTTCTTTGAAAACTAGATAACAGTGTAGCTCATATTTTTTTAATTTTAGTTTGGTTAAGTTAGAAAGGGCGCACGGTGGATGCCTTGACACTAGGAGTCGATGAAGGACGGGACTAACGCCGATATGCTTCGGGGAGCTGTAAGTAAGCTTTGATCCGAAGATTTCCGAATGGGGAAACCCACTATACGTAATGGTATGGTATCCTTACCTGAATACATAGGGTATGGAAGACAGACCCAGGGAACTGAAACATCTAAGTACCTGGAGGAAGAGAAAGCAAATGCGATTTCCTGAGTAGCGGCGAGCGAAACGGAATCTAGCCCAAACCAAGAGGCTTGCCTCTTGGGGTTGTAGGACATTCTATACGGAGTTACAAAGGAACGAGGTAGACGAAGCGACCTGGAAAGGTCCGTCACAGAGGGTAATAACCCCGTAGTCGAAACTTCGTTCTCTCTTGAATGTATCCTGAGTACGGCGGAACACGTGAAATTCCGTCGGAATCTGGGAGGACCATCTCCCAAGGCTAAATACTCCCTAGTGATCGATAGTGAACCAGTACCGTGAGGGAAAGGTGAAAAGCACCCCGGAAGGGGAGTGAAAGAGATCCTGAAACCGTGTGCCTACAAATAGTCAGAGCCCGTTAATGGGTGATGGCGTGCCTTTTGTAGAATGAACCGGCGAGTTACGATCCCGTGCGAGGTTAAGCTGAAGAGGCGGAGCCGCAGCGAAAGCGAGTCTGAATAGGGCGTTTAGTACGTGGTCGTAGACCCGAAACCAGGTGATCTACCCATGTCCAGGGTGAAGTTCAGGTAACACTGAATGGAGGCCCGAACCCACGCACGTTGAAAAGTGCGGGGATGAGGTGTGGGTAGCGGAGAAATTCCAATCGAACCTGGAGATAGCTGGTTCTCCCCGAAATAGCTTTAGGGCTAGCCTTAAGTGTAAGAGTCTTGGAGGTAGAGCACTGATTGAACTAGGGGTCCTCATCGGATTACCGAATTCAGTCAAACTCCGAATGCCAATGACTTATCCTTAGGAGTCAGACTGCGAGTGATAAGATCCGTAGTCAAGAGGGAAACAGCCCAGATCGCCAGCTAAGGTCCCAAAGTGTGTATTAAGTGGAAAAGGATGTGGAGTTGCTTAGACAACTAGGATGTTGGCTCAGAAGCAGCCACCATTTAAAGAGTGCGTAATAGCTCACTAGTCGAGTGACTCTGCGCCGAAAATGTACCGGGGCTAAATACACCACCGAAGCTGCGAATTGATACCAATGGTATCAGTGGTAGGGGAGCGTTCTAAGTGCAGTGAAGTCAGACCGGAAGGACTGGTGGAGCGCTTAGAAGTGAGAATGCCGGTATGAGTAGCGAAAGACGGGTGAGAATCCCGTCCACCGAATGCCTAAGGTTTCCTGAGGAAGGCTCGTCCGCTCAGGGTTAGTCAGGACCTAAGCCGAGGCCGACAGGCGTAGGCGATGGACAACAGGTTGATATTCCTGTACCACCTCTTTATCGTTTGAGCAATGGAGGGACGCAGAAGGATAGAAGAAGCGTGCGATTGGTTGTGCACGTCCAAGCAGTTAGGCTGATAAGTAGGCAAATCCGCTTATCGTGAAGGCTGAGCTGTGATGGGGAAGCTCCTTATGGAGCGAAGTCTTTGATTCCCCGCTGCCAAGAAAAGCTTCTAGCGAGATAAAAGGTGCCTGTACCGCAAACCGACACAGGTAGGCGAGGAGAGAATCCTAAGGTGTGCGAGAGAACTCTGGTTAAGGAACTCGGCAAAATGACCCCGTAACTTCGGGAGAAGGGGTGCTTTCTTAACGGAAAGCCGCAGTGAATAGGCCCAAGCGACTGTTTAGCAAAAACACAGGTCTCTGCGAAGCCGTAAGGCGAAGTATAGGGGCTGACACCTGCCCGGTGCTGGAAGGTTAAGGAGAGGGGTTAGCGTAAGCGAAGCTCTGAACTGAAGCCCCAGTAAACGGCGGCCGTAACTATAACGGTCCTAAGGTAGCGAAATTCCTTGTCGGGTAAGTTCCGACCCGCACGAAAGGTGTAACGATTTGGGCACTGTCTCAACCAGAGACTCGGTGAAATTATAGTACCTGTGAAGATGCAGGTTACCCGCGACAGGACGGAAAGACCCCGTGGAGCTTTACTGTAGCCTGATATTGAATTTTGGTACAGTTTGTACAGGATAGGCGGGAGCCATTGAAACCGGAGCGCTAGCTTCGGTGGAGGCGCTGGTGGGATACCGCCCTGACTGTATTGAAATTCTAACCTACGGGTCTTATCGACCCGGGAGACAGTGTCAGGTGGGCAGTTTGACTGGGGCGGTCGCCTCCTAAAGTGTAACGGAGGCGCCCAAAGGTTCCCTCAGAATGGTTGGAAATCATTCGTAGAGTGCAAAGGCATAAGGGAGCTTGACTGCGAGACCTACAAGTCGAGCAGGGACGAAAGTCGGGCTTAGTGATCCGGTGGTTCCGCATGGAAGGGCCATCGCTCAACGGATAAAAGCTACCCCGGGGATAACAGGCTTATCTCCCCCAAGAGTCCACATCGACGGGGAGGTTTGGCACCTCGATGTCGGCTCATCGCATCCTGGGGCTGTAGTCGGTCCCAAGGGTTGGGCTGTTCGCCCATTAAAGCGGTACGCGAGCTGGGTTCAGAACGTCGTGAGACAGTTCGGTCCCTATCCGTCGTGGGCGCAGGAAATTTGAGAGGAGCTGTCCTTAGTACGAGAGGACCGGGATGGACGCACCGCTGGTGTACCAGTTGTTCTGCCAAGGGCATAGCTGGGTAGCTATGTGCGGAAGGGATAAGTGCTGAAAGCATCTAAGCATGAAGCCCCCCTCAAGATGAGATTTCCCATAGCGTAAGCTAGTAAGATCCCTGAAAGATGATCAGGTTGATAGGTTCGAGGTGGAAGCATGGTGACATGTGGAGCTGACGAATACTAATAGATCGAGGACTTAACCATATAATATGAAGCTAATGTTATCTAGTTTTGAAGGAATATACCTTCATCAGTTTGGTGATGATGGCAGAGAGGTCACACCCGTTCCCATACCGAACACGGAAGTTAAGCTCTCTAGCGCCGATGGTAGTTGGGACCTTGTCCCTGTGAGAGTAGGACGTCGCCAAGCAAAAACCTAAGTCGTTTCGACTTAGGTTTTTTTGTGTTTATTTTTATTTACCGAAGGTTAAAATCCGTAAATTTAATAACCCTAAAGATGAAAAAATAATGAAATAGAAATGGTATAAAATAAAATTCGGATGATAAAGTAATACGTTTAAATATAAATTGAAGGTAGGGATTACCTTTTTATGTTAATTTAGTTGTCGAATGAATAATAATGTTTTTGATCTTATATGAAAAGGTTATGTGAAAAATAGCTATCCAGTTCTTTTTCACATAACCTTTTTGTATTTTTAAGGGATTTTACATAAGAAAAAATCTATAATTAAGGTAGCTAACATATATTTTTTGATGGGTGTGGGGGATTATGAAAGAAATATGCATGTTATTAGTGGCTGTTATATTATGGGGGACAGCCATTGCACCAACGAAATGGGCATTAGAATCCATTCAACCGTTTACTTTGTTATTTATTCGTCTTTTCTTTGCGGGTGGAATTTGTATGTTTTTCTCATTTAACGAACTACAAAAAGCAGTTATACATAAACATATTCCGTGGAAAAGAATGAGTTTACTGTCTTTTACTGGTGTAGCTGGGTACTTTATGTTCACATCCTATGGTATTTCTTTAACAAGTGGATTACATGTTAGTATTATTGATGCTGCATTGCCATTAGTTACAATTCTTTTTTCAGCGTTCTTTCTGAAAGAGAAAATTCAGATGGATTATTGGATCGGGATTATGTTGGGCGCTATAGGAGTGCTCTTTATTACAATTCCATCTAGCGATACTAATCAAGAGGTGTCTTTAATAGGAGATATACTTATTTTATTAAGTACCTTTTTATTTGCGTTCTACACAGTTTTGTTAAAACGGCCAAAACAAGAACGACGTTTATCTAATAAAGTTTTCACTACAGTAACACTAATGATAGGTGCAGCTATTGTGTTGCCATTTGCAATGATAGAAATTTTTTACTACGGTTTCCCAAAAATCGAAACATGGAAGATTGGATTTAGTGTAGTATACCTTGTTATCGGGGCAACAATTTTAGCATATTGGTTCTGGAATAAAGCGCTAGAGACGGTCTCAGCATCAATAAGTGGACTGTACTTAAATGGATTGCCGTTAATAAGTATCATTACTTCAATTATCCTATTAAATGAATCTCTGACATGGAAGATAATAATGGGAGGGAGTCTAGTTTTAATTGGAGTAGGATGGGCGGATAAGCAAAAGTTACGTAATCTATTAAAGGGGAATAAAATGGATAGTAGGGACTGTTAAATTGTATGTTTTATATAGTTTAAATGTTAAAAAGATACCTCATATATATGTATAAGGTATCTTTTTATATTTAGCGAAGATAATGGACTTAAATTAGTAGGGATATTCTTTGTTATATCTATATGTATCGAAATCTTTTTGAAATATTGTTTTGACGAGCTGTATACATTCATCATCATAAAAGCTTTCAAAAGTCGGGTGACGAGGGAATAAAGGATCAGTAATATCGGCATCGCTGAAATTCCCTTTATAAATCATGGCAGGGGTTTGATGATGCCATGATGTTGAAAACTCATTTATCGGTGCAGGTTTTAATTCGAAACGTTTTTCTAATTCTTTCATTTCCTGATCGAAATTTTCTAAGTATATATAATTGGTTACATACTCTTCTTCACCTGCTATATATTGTTGTGTAAAGTGAGCGTTAATATCATTTGCATGAGCACCTTTAGTAAATAGGTAGTATAAAAATTGTTTGAATGAGATTCCTTTAGGAGAATTTTCATTTTGATATAAAAACTTTCGAATGGGTTTCCATTCTTCATTTTCTACATAAGGAGGTGCAATTAAGGACACGAAAGAACTGACTGCTCTTCTAAACGGATTGCGAACCAGTTTGAAAGTTTCCTTTTGTTTATCTCGTAGTGCTACACTTAGCCGTATATTATAGGCCGGTGTACTTTTGTATATTTCATATTCGAAATTATGGATGAAGGGGTGATAGTTTAAAGCTGTTTGTAATAAATCAACCTGGTAAAAAAACCACTTAGCAAGGGAAGTACAACCACTTTTTTGACTCCAAAATAGAATGAGAGGAAAGTTTCTATGATAGTGTGGGCTTCTTGCATTAGTACTAATGATGTGTAATAAGGAGGGATCCAACAATTGATGCACTCCTTTCATGTATCTTGATTATATATATGTAAAATAAAGATGAGGTATGAGTGTGTGGAATTTTTTTGTAGAAAATGAAAAAGAAATGTTGACTATTATTATATAGAGGTGTAATATAGGACAAGTCGCCGATAGCAACAACGCAGAAAGCGACAAACGAAATAAAAAACTTAGTTGACATTAACTAACGAAGATGTTAACATAAGGAAGTCGCAAATGAGCGACCGAGTAGTTCTTTGAAAACTGAACGAAACAAACAACGTGAACGTCAATTTTTATTTTTAGATGCTAGACAAACTAACTTTATTGGAGAGTTTGATCCTGGCTCAGGATGAACGCTGGCGGCGTGCCTAATACATGCAAGTCGAGCGAATGGATTAAGAGCTTGCTCTTATGAAGTTAGCGGCGGACGGGTGAGTAACACGTGGGTAACCTACCCATAAGACTGGGATAACTCCGGGAAACCGGGGCTAATACCGGATAATATTTTGAACTGCATAGTTCAAAATTGAAAGGCGGCTTCGGCTGTCACTTATGGATGGACCCGCGTCGCATTAGCTAGTTGGTGAGGTAACGGCTCACCAAGGCGACGATGCGTAGCCGACCTGAGAGGGTGATCGGCCACACTGGGACTGAGACACGGCCCAGACTCCTACGGGAGGCAGCAGTAGGGAATCTTCCGCAATGGACGAAAGTCTGACGGAGCAACGCCGCGTGAGTGATGAAGGCTTTCGGGTCGTAAAACTCTGTTGTTAGGGAAGAACAAGTGCTAGTTGAATAAGCTGGCACCTTGACGGTACCTAACCAGAAAGCCACGGCTAACTACGTGCCAGCAGCCGCGGTAATACGTAGGTGGCAAGCGTTATCCGGAATTATTGGGCGTAAAGCGCGCGCAGGTGGTTTCTTAAGTCTGATGTGAAAGCCCACGGCTCAACCGTGGAGGGTCATTGGAAACTGGGAGACTTGAGTGCAGAAGAGGAAAGTGGAATTCCATGTGTAGCGGTGAAATGCGTAGAGATATGGAGGAACACCAGTGGCGAAGGCGACTTTCTGGTCTGTAACTGACACTGAGGCGCGAAAGCGTGGGGAGCAAACAGGATTAGATACCCTGGTAGTCCACGCCGTAAACGATGAGTGCTAAGTGTTAGAGGGTTTCCGCCCTTTAGTGCTGAAGTTAACGCATTAAGCACTCCGCCTGGGGAGTACGGCCGCAAGGCTGAAACTCAAAGGAATTGACGGGGGCCCGCACAAGCGGTGGAGCATGTGGTTTAATTCGAAGCAACGCGAAGAACCTTACCAGGTCTTGACATCCTCTGAAAACTCTAGAGATAGAGCTTCTCCTTCGGGAGCAGAGTGACAGGTGGTGCATGGTTGTCGTCAGCTCGTGTCGTGAGATGTTG
Source organism: Bacillus sp. TH50 (assembly GCF_016650565.1). Lineage (NCBI taxonomy): Bacteria > Bacillati > Bacillota > Bacilli > Caryophanales > Bacillaceae > Bacillus > Bacillus sp. TH50. Next base: position 14,457 of record NZ_JAEKFM010000006.1, read on the forward strand.
GGTTAAGTCCCGCAACGAGCGCAACCCTTGATCTTAGTTGCCATCATTAAGTTGGGCACTCTAAGGTGACTGCCGGTGACAAACCGGAGGAAGGTGGGGATGACGTCAAATCATCATGCCCCTTATGACCTGGGCTACACACGTGCTACAATGGACGGTACAAAGAGCTGCAAGACCGCGAGGTGGAGCTAATCTCATAAAACCGTTCTCAGTTCGGATTGTAGGCTGCAACTCGCCTACATGAAGCTGGAATCGCTAGTAATCGCGGATCAGCATGCCGCGGTGAATACGTTCCCGGGCCTTGTACACACCGCCCGTCACACCACGAGAGTTTGTAACACCCGAAGTCGGTGGGGTAACCTTTATGGAGCCAGCCGCCTAAGGTGGGACAGATGATTGGGGTGAAGTCGTAACAAGGTAGCCGTATCGGAAGGTGCGGCTGGATCACCTCCTTTCTATGGAGAATTGATGAACGCAGTTCATCAATAAACGTTGACTTGTTTTGTTTCGTTCAGTTTTGAGAGAACTATCTCTCAAGTTTAAATGTATGTTCTTTGAAAACTAGATAACAGTGTAGCTCATATTTTTTTAATTTTAGTTTGGTTAAGTTAGAAAGGGCGCACGGTGGATGCCTTGACACTAGGAGTCGATGAAGGACGGGACTAACGCCGATATGCTTCGGGGAGCTGTAAGTAAGCTTTGATCCGAAGATTTCCGAATGGGGAAACCCACTATACGTAATGGTATGGTATCCTTACCTGAATACATAGGGTATGGAAGACAGACCCAGGGAACTGAAACATCTAAGTACCTGGAGGAAGAGAAAGCAAATGCGATTTCCTGAGTAGCGGCGAGCGAAACGGAATCTAGCCCAAACCAAGAGGCTTGCCTCTTGGGGTTGTAGGACATTCTATACGGAGTTACAAAGGAACGAGGTAGACGAAGCGACCTGGAAAGGTCCGTCACAGAGGGTAATAACCCCGTAGTCGAAACTTCGTTCTCTCTTGAATGTATCCTGAGTACGGCGGAACACGTGAAATTCCGTCGGAATCTGGGAGGACCATCTCCCAAGGCTAAATACTCCCTAGTGATCGATAGTGAACCAGTACCGTGAGGGAAAGGTGAAAAGCACCCCGGAAGGGGAGTGAAAGAGATCCTGAAACCGTGTGCCTACAAATAGTCAGAGCCCGTTAATGGGTGATGGCGTGCCTTTTGTAGAATGAACCGGCGAGTTACGATCCCGTGCGAGGTTAAGCTGAAGAGGCGGAGCCGCAGCGAAAGCGAGTCTGAATAGGGCGTTTAGTACGTGGTCGTAGACCCGAAACCAGGTGATCTACCCATGTCCAGGGTGAAGTTCAGGTAACACTGAATGGAGGCCCGAACCCACGCACGTTGAAAAGTGCGGGGATGAGGTGTGGGTAGCGGAGAAATTCCAATCGAACCTGGAGATAGCTGGTTCTCCCCGAAATAGCTTTAGGGCTAGCCTTAAGTGTAAGAGTCTTGGAGGTAGAGCACTGATTGAACTAGGGGTCCTCATCGGATTACCGAATTCAGTCAAACTCCGAATGCCAATGACTTATCCTTAGGAGTCAGACTGCGAGTGATAAGATCCGTAGTCAAGAGGGAAACAGCCCAGATCGCCAGCTAAGGTCCCAAAGTGTGTATTAAGTGGAAAAGGATGTGGAGTTGCTTAGACAACTAGGATGTTGGCTCAGAAGCAGCCACCATTTAAAGAGTGCGTAATAGCTCACTAGTCGAGTGACTCTGCGCCGAAAATGTACCGGGGCTAAATACACCACCGAAGCTGCGAATTGATACCAATGGTATCAGTGGTAGGGGAGCGTTCTAAGTGCAGTGAAGTCAGACCGGAAGGACTGGTGGAGCGCTTAGAAGTGAGAATGCCGGTATGAGTAGCGAAAGACGGGTGAGAATCCCGTCCACCGAATGCCTAAGGTTTCCTGAGGAAGGCTCGTCCGCTCAGGGTTAGTCAGGACCTAAGCCGAGGCCGACAGGCGTAGGCGATGGACAACAGGTTGATATTCCTGTACCACCTCTTTATCGTTTGAGCAATGGAGGGACGCAGAAGGATAGAAGAAGCGTGCGATTGGTTGTGCACGTCCAAGCAGTTAGGCTGATAAGTAGGCAAATCCGCTTATCGTGAAGGCTGAGCTGTGATGGGGAAGCTCCTTATGGAGCGAAGTCTTTGATTCCCCGCTGCCAAGAAAAGCTTCTAGCGAGATAAAAGGTGCCTGTACCGCAAACCGACACAGGTAGGCGAGGAGAGAATCCTAAGGTGTGCGAGAGAACTCTGGTTAAGGAACTCGGCAAAATGACCCCGTAACTTCGGGAGAAGGGGTGCTTTCTTAACGGAAAGCCGCAGTGAATAGGCCCAAGCGACTGTTTAGCAAAAACACAGGTCTCTGCGAAGCCGTAAGGCGAAGTATAGGGGCTGACACCTGCCCGGTGCTGGAAGGTTAAGGAGAGGGGTTAGCGTAAGCGAAGCTCTGAACTGAAGCCCCAGTAAACGGCGGCCGTAACTATAACGGTCCTAAGGTAGCGAAATTCCTTGTCGGGTAAGTTCCGACCCGCACGAAAGGTGTAACGATTTGGGCACTGTCTCAACCAGAGACTCGGTGAAATTATAGTACCTGTGAAGATGCAGGTTACCCGCGACAGGACGGAAAGACCCCGTGGAGCTTTACTGTAGCCTGATATTGAATTTTGGTACAGTTTGTACAGGATAGGCGGGAGCCATTGAAACCGGAGCGCTAGCTTCGGTGGAGGCGCTGGTGGGATACCGCCCTGACTGTATTGAAATTCTAACCTACGGGTCTTATCGACCCGGGAGACAGTGTCAGGTGGGCAGTTTGACTGGGGCGGTCGCCTCCTAAAGTGTAACGGAGGCGCCCAAAGGTTCCCTCAGAATGGTTGGAAATCATTCGTAGAGTGCAAAGGCATAAGGGAGCTTGACTGCGAGACCTACAAGTCGAGCAGGGACGAAAGTCGGGCTTAGTGATCCGGTGGTTCCGCATGGAAGGGCCATCGCTCAACGGATAAAAGCTACCCCGGGGATAACAGGCTTATCTCCCCCAAGAGTCCACATCGACGGGGAGGTTTGGCACCTCGATGTCGGCTCATCGCATCCTGGGGCTGTAGTCGGTCCCAAGGGTTGGGCTGTTCGCCCATTAAAGCGGTACGCGAGCTGGGTTCAGAACGTCGTGAGACAGTTCGGTCCCTATCCGTCGTGGGCGCAGGAAATTTGAGAGGAGCTGTCCTTAGTACGAGAGGACCGGGATGGACGCACCGCTGGTGTACCAGTTGTTCTGCCAAGGGCATAGCTGGGTAGCTATGTGCGGAAGGGATAAGTGCTGAAAGCATCTAAGCATGAAGCCCCCCTCAAGATGAGATTTCCCATAGCGTAAGCTAGTAAGATCCCTGAAAGATGATCAGGTTGATAGGTTCGAGGTGGAAGCATGGTGACATGTGGAGCTGACGAATACTAATAGATCGAGGACTTAACCATATAATATGAAGCAACGTTATCTAGTTTTGAAGGAATATACCTTCATCAGTTTGGTGATGATGGCAGAGAGGTCACACCCGTTCCCATACCGAACACGGAAGTTAAGCTCTCTAGCGCCGATGGTAGTTGGGACCTTGTCCCTGTGAGAGTAGGACG